>JAKPTH010000051.1 GCA_029571125.1 bacterium | reverse complement strand
TTGAAAACATGGAGAGCGTCGGCGGGCGCTCCGGCGCTTCAGGGATCGTGGAGCGATCCAGGCGCTTACTACGACCATCCCGCGGTCAATATATCATGGAATGACGCTAAACATTATTCATATTGGCTTATGACGGGCAAGCAATCGTCCGCCGCCATAGATTCCGCTTCTGATTCGCAATATATGCCGACCGAAGCGCAATATGAGAAAGCCGCGCGCGGCATAAAATACGACAACTGGAAAGTAAACGACGCCGCGAACCGTATCTGGCCGTGGGGAAACGTTTATACGCCCGCCCTTTACTGCAACGACTATAACCTGGCCACGCCCGATGAGATGAATTTGTTGAGAGGCTTCGGCACCACGCCCGTGACTAAATTCCCTGCGCAGGGCTATTACGGCCTTTACGACATAGCAGGAAACGTCATGCAATGGATGCGCGACTGGACGGATACCGCAAGCGGCTATTATTCATCGGTCCAGGCCGGCTCCGAAGATCCGCTCAACACTTCTTCCGGCGCTTACAGAGCTTTGCGAGGAGGTTCGTGGACCCATGCCGAATATGAAAGTTTCAGCTGCCATGCGCGCTATCATTATTCGCCGTCCGCTTTCAATAAAGACTACGGTTTCAGGCCGGCGCTTAAACCTTAAGTTTTATAATTTAAAAGAACAGGAAAAAAAGAATGAAATTTTTAATAGCCATAAGTGTTTTTGCCGGGCTTTTTTTAGCTAAAATTTATCACTATCTGCTTTTTCATAGCCTGGTTGAAATATTCAGCATAGTGATAGCGTTCGCTATTTTTACGATAGCGCTCGTTTCTAAAAGGTTTATTAAAAACAGTTACCTTATTCTGGTAGGCACAGCATACTTATTTGTAGGCGCGCTCGATCTGGTTCACGTTCTGGCTTACGAAGGCATGAATATATTCCCGGATTACGATTACTATGCCAATCAGTTATGGGTGGCGGCGAGGTTCTTAGAGGCGGTCTCGCTTTTAATAGCCTTTTATTTTATTAAGCCTCGTAAATTAGATATATTTAAAGCCGTATTGCCCATTTACTCTTTGATTTTTATTCTGGTGATTTTATCTATTTTTTACTGGCGGATATTTCCGGAATGCTTTGTTAAAGGAATGGGGCAGACGCAGTTTAAAATATATAGCGAATATTTGATATGCCTGCTGATCGGCGCCGGAATGTATCTTCTTTGCTTTAAATACGGCGATAAATTCGATGCGGCCACATACCGCAACCTGAAAATGTCTTTTATTTTTACGATCCTTACGGAGCTTTGTTTTACGCTTTATAACGACAATTACGGCCTGCTTAATATGGCCGGACATTATTTCAAGGTGATTTCCTTTTATTTCATATATAAGGCGATTATAGAAAACGGCGTGCTGAATCCATATGAGACGGCTTTTAGCGAGCTGAATTTCGCAAAAGACGAGGCCGAAAGGGCGAATAACGCCAAAAGCGCGTTTCTTGCCGCCATGAGCCATGAAATAAGGACTCCGATAAGCAGCATAATCGGTTTCACCGATCTATTGAAAAATAAAAACGACGTAAAATTAAGCGCTGATACTCTTGAGATGATTTCGAGCGTGAGCGTTAGCGGAAAACATTTGCTCGCGCTTTTGAACAACGTGCTCGATTTTTCAAAGATAGAGGCGGGCCTGCTTACGATCGAGCCGGTAGAATTCAACTTCGAAGAAACGCTTTCCGATACCGTGAAAATAATAGGCGGCACAATCGCTGACGGAGTTAAAATGAGCTATTCCATAAATAAGCCTCTGAAAAGCAGCCTTATAGGCGACGCCGGAAAGCTCAGGCAGGTGCTTATAAATATTGCGGGCAATGCCGCCAAATTCACCAGAGCGGGAGAGATAAAAATCCAATGCGAAGTATCGGATGAAACGCCCGAAGACGTTAAATTAAAAATCAGCGTCAAAGACACGGGCGAAGGCATCGCCGAAAGTAAGCATGAATCTATATTCCAGCCTTTTATTCAGGCTGGCGAAAGCTCTGCGTCAAAAAATTCCGGAACCGGTCTGGGCCTGACCATCTCCAATAAAATAGTCCAGCTGATGGGAGGCGAAAGAATATTTTTAAAGAGCAGGCCCGGCGAAGGAAGCGATTTTTACTTTACTCTTGATTTCAAGAAAGGCCCCAATCCTCCGGAATCGCTTTCGGCGGCCGGCCGCGGCGCGGCGGCGGAAAAAGAAGCCGCAGCCGAAATGGAGACTATCGGCGCTAAAATTTTGATAGTGGACGATAATTTATTCAATGTAAGGCTTTTGGTAAAAATACTTAACTTAAAAGGCATAA
>JAKPTH010000037.1 GCA_029571125.1 bacterium | reverse complement strand
TGATGCGTAAAACGGCAGGCGGCCCGCGGGTTTTATTGCGGCGAGCCGCCCGGCCCGATTCTGGTAAATTAAAGTAAGCCTTAAAGGCCGGAAAGAAGCCCATAAAAAATGTATTTAAAAGTCGAAAATAATAAAAAAAATAAACCGTTCAAGCTTAAATCGTCTTACCGTCCTACCGGCGATCAGCCGCAGGCGATTGAAAAAATAGTTTCGTGGTATAAAGATAAACAGGAAAAACACGTTACCCTTCTCGGCGTTACCGGTTCGGGAAAAACCTTTACCATGGCTAACGTTATTGAACAGCTCCAGCTGCCGACGCTCATACTTACTCATAATAAAACCCTCGCCGCGCAGCTTTACGGGGAATTCAAGGAATTCTTTCCCGATAATTCCATAGAATATTTCGTTAGCTATTACGACTATTACCAGCCTGAAGCTTATATTCCGCATACCGACACTTATATAGAAAAAGATTCCGATATAAACGAAAAGATCGACAAGCTCCGCCACGCGGCCACCCATGCGCTGCTTACCAGAAACGACGTCATCATAATCGCCTCGGTTTCATGCATCTACGGCCTCGGTTCGCCCGACATATACGAGAGCATGAAGATACTCATTCAAAAAGACTGCGATTACGACATAGACTCCATTCTCAAGCGGCTCGTCGAAATGCAGTACACCCGAACCACTCTCGATCTTTCGAGGTCGATGTTCCGCATGCGCGGCGATTTGTTGGAAATAGTCCAGGCGTCCGGCGGCGACGTTCTGAGGATTAGCTTTTTCGGCGACCGCGTCGAAAAAATCTCGGTCGTTAACCAGGTGAGCGGAGAAATAATAGAAGACCTAAACGAGGCCGCCATATTTCCGGCCACGCATTTTATAGCGCCCGAAACGCTCAGAGCGCGCGCGGTGACCCAGATACAGGACGAACTCGAAGAAAGGCTCATGGAATTAAAAAAAGAAGAAAAGCTCGTAGAAATCCAGAGGCTTTCGCAAAGGACCGCATACGATATCGAAATGATAAAAGAAATAGGCTATTGCAAGGGCATCGAAAATTATTCTCGCATACTTTCAGGCAGAAAGCCCGGCACCCCGCCGGAAACCCTTATAGATTATTTCCCCGACGACTATCTTTTGATAATCGACGAATCGCACATAAGCGTGCCGCAGATATCCGGAATGCAGAGGGGCGACCACGCCCGCAAGAAAAATCTCGTGGATTTCGGCTTCCGCCTGCCGTGCGCCTACGATAACAGGCCCCTTAAATTCCACGAATTCGAAGCCGCGGTCGATAGGGTTATGTACGTTTCGGCCACGCCGGCCGAATATGAATTCAATAAATCCAGGGGCCGCGTCGCGGAACAGATAATCAGGCCCACGGGGCTTCTCGATCCGGAGATTACGATTCGCGAAACTAAAGGCCAGATCGACGACCTTATTGGCGAAGTCAAAAAACGCGTCGATAAAAACGAACGCGTTCTGGTTACCACTCTCACCAAGAAAATGGCGGAGGACCTTACCGTTTATCTTCAGGACGCCGGAGTTCTCGCGCAGTACCTTCATTCCGAAGTGGATACTCTCGAGCGCACCGAAATAATCAGAAATCTGCGCATCGGAAAATTTAACGTGCTGGTGGGCATAAATCTTCTGCGCGAAGGCCTCGATATTCCGGAAGTTTCTCTGGTGGCTATTCTCGATGCGGACCGCGAGGGCTTCCTGCGCTCTCACAGATCGCTTATCCAGACGTGCGGCCGCGCCGCCCGAAACTCGGAGGGCAAGGTCATATTTTACGCCGACAAGATAACCGACGGCATGCGTAAAACCATAGAAGAAACCAACAGAAGGCGCGCAATCCAGATCGAATATAACCTCAAGCACAATATAACGCCTAAGACCATAATAAAGAATATTTTTGAAAGCATGGCCACCATTGGATACGACGGCGCCGAACTTATAGGCTCAGGCGAAAGCCCTGAAAAAATAGCCGAGCTAATAGCCGATCTGGAGAAAAAAATGTATGACGCCGCTATGGCGCTTAATTTTGAAGAAGCCTCGGCGTGCCGCGATAAAATCCTTTCGCTTGGCGGAAAGCTCGAAGGCGTGGAAACGCCGCGCGGAAAAGGACCCCGGGGATATAAAAACGATAGAAAATCAAAAAAAGGTGTTTTATGATAATTACCAACTCTAAGGCTTATACCGAATGCTTCATGCAGCTGGCCAACGTTCTCGACTTAGACGAGCACAGGCAGACCTATCACAGCTGGCGCGTCGCCGCTATCGCCTATAAAATGGGAAAGCTTCTCAATTCAACCAACCTTCAGGAGATCTTCTGGAGCGGGCTTTTACACGACATAGGCGCTTTCGGATATAACGATTTTACGGTTTCCACTTCGGAATCCATTTCAGTCCTCGAAAAAGATAAAATACTCAATCACACCATAAAATCTGCCAATATCATACTCAAAGACCTTCCCGGAGAAGTTTCGGCGATAGCCGACTTCGTCAAGTATCATCACGA
>JAKPTH010000036.1 GCA_029571125.1 bacterium | reverse complement strand
GCCGCTCATAAATTCAAGGGCACGTCTCTTAACGCATGCGCGCTAAGGGTCGCGAACCTGCTTTTAAAAATCGAGATAATCTCCAAGAGCGGCGGCGTCGAAGATTGCGTCCGGCTCTATTCAAAACTCGTGGAGCAAATCGATTTATACAAAAACGAAGTAAGCGTTTCCGATTTTTTCGTAGATAAATAGCCGGCGCGGCTCATCATTAACAAATGCCTGCCGATAATTGATGTTACGGGTTATTGTGCCTTATAATTTACCCGTATTTATTATCGAATGTAATGATGTATAAAAAGCGACGTACCAGGTATGATAAGCATGAACGGTAATGCAATTAAAATATTGATGATCGAAGACGACATCATAGACCAGATAGCCTTTAAACGCTATATCAAGGCCGAATGCCTCGATTTCAGCCTCGATATAGCCGCATCGGTCGAAGAAGCTTTTTTATTGTTGTCTAAAAATTTTTATGACGCGGTGGTAACCGATTATATTCTGCCGGACGGCACTTCGTTTGATTTAATCGGTTCCATAAAGGATTATCCGGTTATATTCATCACTTCCGTCGGAGACGAGGCCATCGCGGTTAAGGCGCTGCAATCCGGCGCCGATGAGTATTTAATAAAAGATATCGAAAGAAACTATATAAAGGTCCTGCCTCTCAGCATAGAACGCGCGATAAGCAAAAAGTTATCGGAGAAAAATTCCAGGATGGTTTCCCATGCCGTCGCGACGATCAGCGACTGCGTGTTTATTTCAGAGCCTGAATGCGGTATTTTATTCGCCAACAAAGCGTTTTGCGACTCATACGGCTTCGGCGAAAAAGAGATCGCGGGCGTTAACGCCTTTGAATTAATATTTTCCGACGCCTGCGAAGGCGAGCGCGTTAAAGATACGTTTTTAAAAGACTATAGCGCCGGCTGGAAGGGCGATATCAGCAGTAAAAAAAAGGACGGCAGGGAATTTCCGGCCAGCCTTTCTCTGACCGCCGTGAAGAACGAAAGCGGCGTTTTAACCGAGATAGTCGGCGTAATAAGGGATATCAGCGAAGCCGTCAAAAGCGGAAAAGAGCTTCAGAAGTCCAGGGAATTTTTAAAAAATGTAATCGACTCTCTTACGGCAAATATCGTGATACTCGATGAAAACGGCGTTATCGTGCACGCTAATACTGCCTGGAATAATTTCGCTCATCAAAACGCCTCTCTTTTTTCATGGATAGGGGTCAACTATCTTGACGTCTGCCTCAGGGCCGCGCGCGACGGTGTTGAAACGGCCGGCCTGGTGGCTGAAAATATAAATAAAATAATAAAAGGCGAAATAAATAATTACAGGACTGAATACCAGAGCGATTTTACCCGTGAAAAAATGTGGTTTCTGGTAAATATAACCCGATTCGCGTCATCCGGCACTATAAGAGTGGTGGTTTCGCATGAGAATATTACCGAGCGGAAACTTGCCGAACGAGCCGCGAGCGACGCCAAAAACGCCGCCGACGAGGCGAACCGGGCGAAAAGCGATTTTCTGGCCGGAATGAGCCATGAGATAAGGACGCCGCTTAACGCCATAATAGGGATGGCGGAACTTTTGTGGGACACTTCGCTTACGGAAGAGCAGCAGAAATATGTGCAGATTTTCCGGACCGCGGGCCAGTCGCTTCTGGATCTTATCAACGACATACTCGACATATCCAAAATAGAATCGGGGCATCTCGAGCTCGAGAATATCGATTTCAATCTGCTCGAACTGATAGAAAAGGCTTTCGAAGTCCTGTCCATCAAGGCTCATGAAAAAGGCCTGGAATTGTTATATTTTATAGATTTCGACGTTAAATTGAATTTGATCGGCGATCCGTTGAGGCTGAGGCAGGTTATAATCAATCTGGTCGGAAATGCTATTAAATTCACTGAATCGGGAGAGATCGTCTTTACCGTAAAGACGCAGATGGAATCCGCGGCAGGGTATAAATTGATATTTTCGATACTCGATACGGGCATAGGCATTTCCGAAGAAAAAATAGAAAATATATTTAACGAATTTACGCAGGCCGACTCTTCGACTACCCGTAAGCACGGCGGCAGCGGGCTCGGCCTTTCGATTTCTAAGAGGCTCGTGGGAATGATGCAGGGCGAAATATGGGTGAAAAGCGTTCCGGGAAGGGGAAGCGAATTTTTCTTTACGGCATGTTTCGGCGCTGCGAAGGATTCGAGCACCATATCATCGACGGCCGAATTCAAACTCAACGGATTGAAATCCCTTATAATAGACCATAACAGCTCCAGCGCGTCTTTCATACGATCCACTCTCGAGGTTCTTGGAGCTGGCGTAGATTGCACGCAAAATATATACGCAGGCATGCAGGCTCTTAAATCGGCCGCCGCTCGCGGGCAGGCATATCATTTCGTTTTCGTGGACAACCATGTATTTAAGGATAACAAAGAAGAAATATATTATCTGAAAAAGCATAACGAATTATCCAGGATAATAATATTAATGCTTACCACTGACGAATTGAGCGATGAAATAACGCTGCTTAAAAATCACGAAATAGAGTTTTATATAATTAAGCCAGTGAAATATTCGGCATTGTTTGAAACTCTATATACGGCGCTGAAGAAAAGAAAAGTGGCCGATCTGGACGCGAGGGCGTTCTATAATGTCCGTCAGGATAAAGAAGCGCCCGCGGTGAGGCCTTTGAAAATATTGCTGGCCGAAGATTCGGAAACCAATAAAATGCTCGTGCAGGCTTATTTTAAAAATACCCCGCACGTCCTTGACGTCGCCGAAAACGGCGCCGCGGCGCTTGATAAATATAAAAACGGAGATTACGATCTGGTATTTATGGATATGCAGATGCCGGTTATGGACGGATATACTTCAACAAGGCTGATCCGGGAATTTGAAGCTGAAAACGGCAGGCCGCCAAAACCGGTTATAGCTTTAACGGCTTTCGCCTTCAAGGAGGACGTTCAAAAAAGTCTGGATTCGGGCTGTACCGATTATCTTGCCAAACCGATAAAAAAATCTACGCTCATGGAGGCTTTAAAAAGGCATTGCGGCGAGTAATTACGGCGCGCCTAACCTGCAAACGAAAAACAAAAAAACAAAAAAACGATAAAATAAAAGATAAACAAATAAATATTATTCATTAACGGCTTATTAAATATTAAAAATCTATTTTATTTAATAATTTTTTCAATATTTACTAAATTTTCAATATTTTTTTTCGATACTACTCTTATATATAAAAATAAGAGGGGTTGAGATTTTATGTTAAAATTCAGATTTTTAGTTTTTTCTCTTTTAATAATCTTTTTAAGTTCCAGCCAGTGTTTCGCAAATATCTGCGAAGAAGATGCGGCCAAAATAGCCATGTCGCACTGTTATAAAAATTTTTCCGAATTGTATGAAAGCCCGAGCGTGAAAGTCAGGGTCGAAAAAGTAGAATACGTTAAAATAAACGGAATTAACGGCATGGTGGAGTTTTTTCACGTAGTCATATCGAAATATCACAGGCAGACCCAGATAAAAATAAACGATTTTTTATTATATGAAATCGAGAAGCAAAACGCTTCCATAACGGCTTTGAAAAATATCGAAAACGATCAGATGAGTCTGAAAAATCGCGCATATTCTTTGTTTGCCTCGAGCGATCTGGCTTCGGCGAAGTCCGTCGATTATGAAAAATATGCCAACGTAATATATGTTTTCGGCGATTCGATATTAAGCGGCGTCAGGGAAGAAAAAATAACGCATGTTAAAGAAACCGCTTTAAATAATATCGCTACTGTTATTTCAGGCATCGAGCTTTACAAGCCTGAATTGAATTATAAAATCTCAGGTTTCGAATCGGGATTGAACACTATAAAGCTTATGAAATAAGAACCTTATAAAATTTATATAACGAGTAAAAAAACAGCCTCCGGATTAATTTCCGGCGGCTGTTTTTTTATTTGCAACATTGTATTTTATTTTTCGCGATCTTCAGATTATTTTATAAACCGGTCCGGCCGGCGTCAAAACGCTTTCGATAAGGCTTAATTTAATTTCGCGTTGCGGGCCTGCTTTGAACGCTTCAGCCCGGCGTCCGGTTATAAGATCTCCAAAAATATTTGCGTTGACGCTTTTCATGCGCATTATGGTTATATGGGGGTTAAACGGTTTGTCTTCGGGTGAAAAGCCTGATTTAACCATTGCGCGTTCGCAGGCGGAGTTCAGGCCGGCAAGAGTATTTTTTGTATCTTCAGCTTTAATAAATAAGATCCTTGGATTTTTCAAACTAAATGTGTCGGGGCCGCTGAAATATAGTTCGCATTCCCGGGCACGGTCTATATCTGGCATTAAAGCTTCTTTAATAGACGATATTTTATCTTCTTCGACGTCGCCGAGAAATTTATGTGTTATGTGCAGATTATTTTCTTCAACCCATTTTCCGCTGACCGCGTTTTTAAAATCGGTTTTGATTTTTTTATAAAAATCGGCGATAAGTTTTGAATCGACAAAACTGCCTATGAATAACCTTTTTAAAGCCATTATATGTTCTCCGTATTTTTTTCGGCGGCGCCGCTTAAATTTTCGAATTTTTTCTTATTTTCGAGTTCTTTTGCGGATATGAGGTTGGCGCTGAAATTTTTGCCGTAATTTGAATCCCATATGAAGCCCCATGCCCTGTAATTATCGTAGGGATAAGCCGCAAAAAATGCTATCTGGATAGTGCTCGCGTTAGCGGGCAGTTTTATTACCGCGGTGAGTTCGCCGGAAGCCGAATGTTTTAATTCTACGTCCTGGCAGCTTTGCCAGAAATCGAAGGAGTATCTCATATAAACGGCGGAGTTGTTTTTAAATAAAACATCTTTTCTTTTGGCGTCATAAACGATTCTGGCTTTACTGCCGGCAATGAGGCTGCCTTCGACCGTAAAGTGGGTGTATTTTTGGCTGTCGCCGTTATAAGTAAAATAAAGCGTAGGCGAGCCGTTTTTAATTTTATCGACGGCTTCTGCGGCGGCGCTGGAAGTGTAAACCAGCATGGCGTTAAATAAAACGGCCGCCATGAGGATTGCGTTTAAAACATTGTAATTGATATAGTTGAACATTAAAATTCACTCTCTTTCTTTGCGGTTGATTTAATCAATTGCTTTTAAATTGATAAACCGTTTAGCGTATTATTTCAGGTATATGTTGATTTTATTATGCTTAGCTTTATTCTGCATTCTCGATTATTCGTGCTTCTGCATTTTATTAGGCAATTACCATGCCATAGTTGCAAAATGCTTGTGAATAATACGCTTATACTATATTTATCGTCATAAACGCAATGCTGAAGAGTATGAATTAAAACACATTTTAATGATTAAAAATCAGTCAATGTGATTCAATCAATGGTTTTTGTGTTGATTTTATGAGCGGAATGAAAATGCCGGAGGTTAATGAGACGAGGCTTTCCATAGGGAAATTGCCGTTTTAAAATGTTCTATTTCCGTGAAGATATCATCGAGGACGGCGTTTGCGCCTACTATTGTATTGGTTTTTCCTATCATTTCAAGCTTTAGAAACAGTGCGCTTAATTTTTCGGCGCTTACGTTGATAGAAGAGCCTTTCAAGCGGTGAGCGCTTTTGCGCAGCGTTACATAGTCGCCGGATTCCGTGGCCGAGCGGATGACTCCCATAAACATGTTGAGGTCTTCGAAGAATATATTAATTATTTCGTTAGCCAGGTCTTTTTTATTTAAGACATGTTTCATAAATTTTTCGGCGTCGAATGTTTTTTGTTCTTCCATGATAAAGCTCCGTTAGTTAGATTTTAAATATTTTTCCGGGGTTTAAGATCAGGTTGGGGTCGAGAGCTTTTTTAATAGACTTCATCATATTTAATTCATGTTCCGGGCAGAATCGGCTCATAAGTTCCACGCGTTTATAGCCGATTCCGTGTTCACCGGAGAGTTTTCCGCCCATTGAATATACGGTTTGGTAAAGTTCTTTCTGGAGCGAGTTTAATTTTTCACGCCAGTCCTTTTCGGCGAGCGTCCCTTTTAAAATATGAGCGTGAACGTTGCCGTCCGCGGCGTGTCCGGCGCAGTGGATGACCAGACCGTATTTTGCGGCGAGTTCCGAGATGTATTTAACCGCTTCTGGTATCATCGCCGGAGGGACGACCAGGTCTTCCGCGGAGAAAACGGGGCTTTCGGCTCTGTCCGCTTCGGCGAAGGAATTGCGTGCTTTCCAGATTCTGGCGGGATCGGCGACCAGCGTTTCGAGCGAGCCTCTTTGAGAGCAGAGTTCGTCGATTTTAACTGAATCTTCTTCGAGCGCATCCATGTTGGGGCCCTCGATTTTGACAATGATATAGTGTCCGTTTTCGCTGTGCGGCAGTTTTTCTTTTAAAAATTTTTCGCAGTTTTTAACTACCGTGTTATCCATAAATTCGACGCATGTGGGGTTTACTCCGAGTTTTATTATTTCGGGAACGGTTTCGATGGCTTTTTTGAAATCGTCGAATACTATAAGCAGGTCAATGGAATTAGCGGGAAGCGGCATCAGTTTAAGGCATACTTTAGTTATAACGGCGAGCGTGCCTTCGGAGCCGATTATGAGGTTCAGCAGGCTGTAGCCGGTAGAGTCTTTCATGCATTTGCCGCCTATATTCAATATTTCACCGGTTGCGGTCACTATTTCAAGGCCGTATATCTGTCTGCGGGTAGTGCCGTATTTTACGGCTTTATTGCCGCCGGCGTTAGTCGCGGCGTTTCCGCCTATAAACGAGCTTTCGCCGCTGCAAGGATCTCCGGCGTAGAGCATGCCGTGCTCGCGCGCTGCGCGCTGTATTTCAGCGGTACGTACTCCGGCTTCCGCCGTCATGAACATATTGCCGGAATCTATTTCGATTATTTTATCCATTTTTTCAAGCGACAGAACGATGCCGCCGAAGCAGGCTACGGACGCCGAAGTGAGTCCCGTGCCGGCGCCTCTGGGGATTACGGGAATATTTTCGCGGTTGGCCAGTTTCAGTATTTCGGAAATTTCGACGGCGTTTTTAGCCAAGACCACGGCTTCGGGATATTTCATGCAGGAGGGCTCCAGAAGTTCGTCGTGAGAGTACGCTTCCATTCTTTCCGTGTCGGTAATAACTGATTTTTCGCCTGCTATGGCCTTTAACTGGCTTACGATGGATTCGTTTAACGCGTTATATATTTTCATAATTTAATACAGCGATTCCTTAACTTACATTTATAATTTTTTATTTTCGTTCTTTACTTTAAAGCATTTTCGACGGCTTTTAGTATCGCTTTTGAAGTGGCGGTGGCTCCTGTAATGCATTCTACGTTTAACGACTGCGCCGCTAAGATTTTTTCCGTTACTTTTTCGGCTTTTTTCGCCAGGTCGTTGGAAGCGTTTTCTACTATTTCGATGCTTTCGATTT
>JAKPTH010000260.1 GCA_029571125.1 bacterium | reverse complement strand
AAATGGCAGGCCGACTCTTACAAAGCGGTTTACGACATGGCCAACGCTAAAAACGAAAAAGAGGATATGTCGGGAAAATCTATTATAACTATAAAGTAATACGGCAATAACTATTTATTTAAAGAAAAAGGACCATATTATTATGAACGAAAAAATGAGATTAAACATATTTAAAACGGCTAAAAACGCTCCTGATAGCGCAAATAATTCCATTAAGACCGAAGTAAAGAAAAGCCGCAGGCGCGGGGCTGTCTTATTATTATGCCTGGCAGCGGCATTTTTATATGTAGCTATAAGCTCGAATATGGCTTCAGCGATTGAAGGTCCGAAAAACGCCAAACTTTTATTTTCTTACGATGACGATAAAAATGACGATTACGGCCCGGGGAGTTATTCATACCCGCGCGGCCAGGTATTTAAGTCGAACCCGTATATGTTCGATATAAAAAACGTTAAAATTTACGAAATAGGAAAGTTTTACCGCTTCGATATAGAATTCAAAGGCAAAATAGTGCGTTCATGGCCGGGATTTATGGGTCACCGCAACGGCTGGCTGTTTAATATAGCTGAAATTTATATAGACACCGACGGCCGCTGGGGCTCGGGCCATAAAAACGCCGCACTCGGTCGCAATATATCGTTTTCACAGGATTCCTGCTGGGATAAACTCGTATTTATAAGTCCCGTGGCAAACGATATAATGGTAAGCGAAATAAGAGATAAAACCGACGATCTGGATTTCGCCGCATCGCTCAACGATTTCGTTTTTCCTTCCAATATAGACGTTTACGACTACACCCTGTCCGCTACCGTTAACAGATCGGAAATAGGCGATTTCAGTGATAAATGGGGCATACAGGTGCTTTCGACCGTTTTCGACAACTCATCGTCTTATAATACCTTCTACAACAAACGCATATACAAAAGCGCATCCGACAATGAATTCGGCGGAGCTTCGGATTTATTCGGAGCGCCTAACGTTTTAGATATATTGGTCCCGCAGGGAATGTCGCAAAAAAATATACTGTCAGGCTACCGCGTTCATCCAAATTATTCCAACGCGCAGTTCGCCGTAGTGCCTATGGTTTATGGCGGAGGAACGCAGATATCAGGCAGCCGCGATTTAGCTGCAAAAAAAACCGACGACCTGTCTAAAAAAATAAACGAGAGCGAACAAAAACTCGAATTGAAAGTCGATAAGCTCGACGAATCGGAATTCATCGTAAAAGAAAGAGATTTTGACGAATTCAAAAAAGAGAAAGAAAAAGAAACCGCTAAAAATGAAATAGCAGCCGATAAAAAGAATTTATCAGCCGCAAAATCCTCCGTTTCAGATATAAAAAGCAAAAATTCAGATGAAAATCCCGGCGACAAATTAGAAATAGCAGATTTAAAAGTCGAAGATATCGAAAATATTGAAAATAATAAATCAGGCGAGTATAAAATAAATAAAGTAAAATCCGATAATAAAAAGGTAGATACCGCTAAAAAAACCGCGCCGGCTAAAAACGTTACGGCTAAAGCCAAAAACCCCGATAAATATGACGAGTTTATGACCAGGCTGGAAACGCAGAAATTAAAAATGAAAAACGACGAAGAAGACGAGTCGTTTAAAGATATTGAAAAGTTTTTAACTAAGAAAAGCGACTCTATTTATAAAAAGAACGCTGCGTCAGAAAGCGACAGGGACTTCGATGCGGATATTTATGAAATGGCCGGAATCGAAAGTAAAACGAAGAAAAACGCAGTCAAAGAAAAGACGCCGGTTAACGCAAAATTATCAGTAGCAAGCGTTAATGAAAAAAAAGGCGACGCCCCTGAAGCAAAAAAAATAGAAAGTAAAAAAGAAGAAGATCTGAAACCCCTTATAGAAGACGAAAATGAACCTAAAGATAACAGCATAATGGGAAGGCTGTTTGGGAAAAAGAAAAACAGAAACGCTAAACACGCTATAAGCGACGATAAAAAAATAGTGAGCGAAGAAGCTCTTGTCGATATAGCTAAAAGCGAACTGCCGGATAATTCCATAAAGAAAGAAAACTCAGACGCGGCTATCGGCATGGAAAAACAGGGCGGCCAGTGCGCCGTAAATATGAAAAAAATATACGATATCAGCCTTAAATACATCGAGCAAAACCCTGACGCGCAGAAAATATCTATGAATATGCTTATAAAATCAGGCTTGCTTGAAAGCGCTTTAAAATGCGAAGACGGCGGAAGATATTTGATAGAAGTTAAAAATTCGAAACCCAGAGTGAACTGTATAAACGTCAACAACAGCGGTCATGGCGTTTATCCTTCAAAATAAAGAGCAGTGGAACCGCTTATGTTAAAACAGACAAACCATCATCCAGCGAACGGTAATAATATTTATTGATATATTACACGACAAAATACCTATCAGGAGGTTATTATGAAAGCCGTAACACCGGGCCGCAGCATTTTTAAAGCGCCATTCGCAAAAATTACTTTCGCATCATTCATATTATTCATCTTATTAACCTGCGTGATATTCGATGCGGCAAAAGCCGCCACCAACGTGATTCCCACGCTACCCGAACAGCGCGGCGTGCGGCCTTCGGGTTTCGGCGAAGCCGGAACGAGGCCTATAGGAATGGGCGAAGCGTATGTGGCTATCTCCGACGACGCTTCGGGGTTCTTCTGGAACCCGGCCGGCCTGGCATTTTTAAAGCAGGGTAAAAGAATAGCCGAAGTGATGGTAAAAGCTAACGACAGGCACAGCACCACCTACGATTCGATAGCGTTAACCGGTTCGGTTTACTCCGAAGCCAAAAAAGCGGAGTTCTCCATCCAGCAGTACCTTGAAAGCAATCTTAAATCGCCGGTTTATGACAAGCAGTTAAATTACAATTACGGCGTAGGCGGCATATTCACCAATCAGTACGGCGGAGTAAGGATCAATAACTTCGTATTCGGCGTCGGAAAAAAGATAGACAAAGTAAAAGGCCTCGCTACAGGCACAAAAGTAAGAATAGTAAATTATACGGATTATATGAACGCGCAAAATCAGCTCGAAGGCTTTACCGAATTTTCCGCCGGCGTAGGCGCCATATATGAAGTCAACAAATATCTCAAAGCCGGCGTTAATATAGATAACATAATTAAAAACAGCCGCTACGAGCTTCCGGCATGTTTCACCATGGGCCTCGCGCTCAACATCGCCGAAGGCACCGTTATCGCGATGGACGGCTACAATCTTATCGACAGCAAAAACATACTCGGCAAAACGGAATTTCGCGCCGGCGTTGAAAAATCATTCATGGACAACGCTTTTACGATAAGACTCGGCACTAAAAACGGCAATTTAAACTTAGGCTTCGGCATGCAGTTCACTCCGGAATTTCATTTCGATTACGCCTTCATGGGCGATTACGACACCAACATCCAGCAGCATTTCGTGTCCGGAAATATCAGGTTTTAAAAACAGATAACCATCAAATAAAAAGTTCCTTATTGTCGAAAACTCCATAACATTATAAAAAGGGCCGCCGGAAATTAAAATTCCGCACGGCCCTTTTCTATCTTCAAGCGCAGCTCGCAAAAACCGCACTATTTATGATATTTTTTTTTCATTTATTGAACCTTGAAGGTCCTGTAGTTAGTGAACGACACGTTTTCAGAACCGCTTTTTTTCGTTGCCACGAGCCATTTATACGTTCCGGGCGAAAGGGTTCCTGAATATTCGGAGCTTGTTGCAGTTTTGTCGCCGTCACCATTCCATATGTTGTTATAATTTTGATCGACTATTTCGACCCGGTAAAGCGCACCGGTGAAACTGACCGGTTTCCACTGGAATGAAGGCTTTGACGACAAAGTGGCGCCGTCTGCAGGTGCAATTATTTCAGGCGCCTCATCTATAAAGCTGTTTCCAAGATCGAGCGTTTCGGTATATGTGCTGCCGTCCGATACTATAGTAAAGGTATAAACGAGTGAAGTCGACGGTTTGGAAGCTCCAAAGCTCGGCATTGGATTTGGGGCCCATCTGGTCGGCATATGCGAATAAAAACCGTATATCATAGAAGAATTTGTAACTCCAGGCCCGCTGAGCGTAACGGAGGTCATCTTATGTTGAGGATCATCGACGTATACTTCCACGAAATAATTATTCGGAAAGTGCGCGGTGAATCCGCTGACGTTCCATTTTTTCTGATTTCCGACGATCACCCATTTTCCGTTTTCCTTCGCAAGGTAGCATGCGCCGTCGTTGTTATAGGTCTCATCTTCCATCACTGTTCCGTCCAGAACGGTCTTACAGTGGTGAGATACAAGGGCGGACGACGCCGACACTTTCATAGAAACGACATACCAGTTGGTTCCTTCGGCGCTGGAATAATTAACGCTGGTGTATCTGGCCTGCCTGTCGGCCTTTGTTTCAACACCGTCTCCTCCAAGATGAAGATAATTATCTGAATATAATGACATTATCGTTGTAACGTTCTTGGTTTTTATTCCGGTAACGAATTGCGAATATATGTTTCTAATGGCTTCCTCATCGGCCGAAGTGGCGGCGTTAAAGCTTATATATCCGTTATCGCAGTTGAATGAAGAATCGGAGTCTATATAAATAAAATACGACTGGCCGCTCGACAAAAAGGGATCCACTCCGTCAAGGAATAATGTGCTATTGCCGTTTTTCAATACCGAAACGAACGATCCTGAAGCGCTATTCCATTTATAAACGCCTTTTACAGAGGAATTATTTATAATCAATTCGCTGAATTTAATGCTGTTTATAGTTTTTGATATTCCCATAAGGTTAAAGCCAGCTTTAAGCGTTATATTTCCTATAGAAGAAGGCGTCGTTCCGTTAACCGTTATGGCAGCGGCGGCGTTTGCCTGAATTATATATCCCTTTCCGGCGCTAAGAGACACCAGTGATCCGTCGAAAGTGCTTAAAAAACTTCCGGCGGCCGCACTGTAAAGATATATTTCGGCTATGACTGAATTTTGCTGTTTCAGCCCGGCGGCGTTAACGTCGGGATTAAGCGTAAAACTGATAAAATTAAAGCCCTGCTTTAAAGTTATCGCCTGCTGTTCGGCGTTAGCGGTTCCGGATATAGTCAAAAACGTTGCCATAAAAATAAAAAAAAGCAATAGGTATTTTTTCATGTAAACTCTCCTTCTAATAATAAAAACAACCTGTATATAGCTTATCAGTTATATACAGGCGCATTATAACAATTTTTTTTTAAATTGTAAAGATTATATTTATATTATTCGGCCAGTGTGCTGGGATCGTCGGAAAGCTTATATACCTCTTCGGCTATAAACAGATCAAGTAATTCTTTATCCAGTTTTCCCGCGGCCGCTTCTTCTTTTAATATTTTAAGCGCGACTTCGGCCGGCATGGCTTTTTTATAAGGCCTGTCCTGCGCGGTAAGCGCGTCGTAAATATCGGCTATGGATATTATGCGCACCTGCACTGGGATATTGGCCGCGAGTATGCGGTTCGGATAACCCGTGCCGTCGAGTTTTTCATGATGCTTGCTCGCGAATTCCGGAACGTTTTTCAATTCGCGCGTGAAAGGTATATGTTTTAATATTTCATAAGTTTTAGTAACGTGAGATTCTATTTCCATGCGTTCGTAGTTAGTGAGATTACCGCGTATAACCATTAAATTTTCATATTCGAACTGGCTTAAAAATTCAAAAGCCTGGCCCTGCGAGTTGATATATTTTTTATTTCTAATAGCTTCGAGCCGCCTGATTTTTTCGTCCGTCATAAAACCGGGAACGTTTATCTGGGCTATATAATTAAAATCATTGGTCACTTCGTCTTTAAACCTGGAAACGTTTTCTTTAAGCGACTGAATTACGAGGCCTTCGCATGCATCGGATTTGCTTGCCATAAGCTGAAGAGCCTGTTCATAAGCGTCTTTTTGCATCATTTCGCATATCATATTCAGGCGGCATCTGACGACGTCTATTTCGGTATTGGTCAGCTTGTTTTCTTTGCTTAAAACGGCTTCTCGAACGCCGATCTTGCCGATATCGTGAAGCCACGCCGCGTATTTTATTTCTTTTATCTGCGCCTGGGAGAAAGTTCCGAGGGCCGCGGCGAGGCCTACGGAATATAAAACCACGCGGCGCGAATGGCCGCCGGTACACGGGTCTCGTTCGTCTATTGCAGTCGCCGAATAACGGACGAAAGCTTCGAACAGATTTTCTATTTCTTTATATAGAAGGGCATTTTCAATAGAAACCGCCGCCAGCGAACCGACCGCGTTAATTAATTCCAGATCGGTGCGGTTGTAACCTATAATATCGGTTTCGCTTTCTTTATTTATTAATTGAAGAATGCCTATAATTTCGTTTTTATGTGATGAAAGCGGAACCACCAGCATGGATTTAGTTCTAAAACCCGTACGCTGATCGAAAGATTTATTAAATTTATAAGGGAGTTCATTGGATAATTCATAAACGTCGTCGAGCATAAGGGTTTCACCCGTAACCCCTACATATCCCGCGATCGATTCCGGAGTCAGCGGAATGGTTATTTCATTAAAACTCAATTGATTGGTAACGTAAAATATAAGCTTCTGGCGTTCGCGATCTACTAAATAAAGCGTGCCCCGGGCGGACGAAGTAAGCTGCATGGCTTCGTTGGTAATAAGGTTCATCAACTTTTTAAGGTCTTTTTCCTGGGAAAGGCTGATAGCTATCTTAATGAAGCGCATTGAAGTTTCATCAAATAAAGCTTCGCTTTTTTGAGTTATGGTGCTTATAGATATATTGTGGGCCGGAACGGCCACATGATTGGTTTTTATTTCTCCACTTAACGCACTCATCGATACTCCAATACTAGATAAAAATAAATAAGCTTTAAAATCCGCAGAGCGCTCGCTTAATTTATATTTTTTTTCTTAAGCATACTTATTATACCATATTTAAAGCAACTTTTTCAACATATTTACTAATTTTTAATTTTTATTATCAAGCAGGATATAAAAATCGACAAATTTAAAGATAAAAAAACATTAAAAACCAATGAAATAAGCTTTTAATGTTTTTAAAAAACTTGTTATTAAATTGTTTTGACGTTTTAAATTGCCGGGCCGATTATTTCTTTTTAGCGTCTTTCGATATTTTATCTCCGCGTTCGGTGACGTTTCCGCCCTCTTTCATTTTATTTTTCAATTCGCTGATTTTAACGTAAAAATCGCTGTGCTTGATTTTTTTGAATTTCTGGACGAGCTCGTTTTTTTCGGCATCGGTTTTAGCTTTTTTTATGCTTTTAAGTATGTCGAGCGAAGGAATTAAAAGGATATCGCCGTCGTTCAAGCCGAGATCTTTGAATTTAGCTTTATTAGCATCTATATCTGCGGCGTTAATTGAATTGAATTTTAAAAATTCCGTAAGGTAATCCTGGTCGCTGAGGTTTTGCTTTGCAAAACGGTATAAAACTTCGTCTGCTTTTACGACGTAGTTTTTGAATAATTCTTCAGAATACGAATTAAGGCTGAGCCCGCTCAATAAAATTATTAAACATGAAAACGTAAAAAGCGTTATTTTAGCTATAGATTTCATAGGTATCATCTCCTCGTTGTTATTGCATATATATTTTAAATTAAGTACGCCATCAATTCGCGCCTATTATATTTTACTACAAAAATAGGATTTTGTTTCAATTTTTGCAAAAAAAATTAAAATTCTTTTTCTTTAAGCTGCAGGTTTTTATTTAAAACTCTTGGATAAATAGTGTATTGAACTTCGACTTTAGAAAAATTCTGGTCTATGGTTTTGATTTTTACAAGGAAATATACTGGAAAATCAGGTTTTTTAGGATCGTAATTGTGCCTGATGCCGAAATCTTCGATCCTGCCGCGGCCAAACTTTTGAGTTGCGCCGTCGATAGTTTTGACTACTTCTTTTTTGTCTTTATCGAATTTATATTCTATAGTCCTTAATTTTTGAAAGTTAGCATTGCTTTTTGCATTTGCGTCGTCGGCGGTTACGCCTTCGTCCCAGCTGATTTTATTATATGAAAATTTCGTTATCCAGTTTCCCTTTTCAGCTAAAAAAGTAGCCGAATCGATAAAATTGTTGAAATCCGGAAGCGATGAAAGCTCGTAGCGAAGGCCTTCCATTAAAACCGATACGGCATGAACGTTTTGAAGTTTATCTTCGGAAGTGCGCACGAAAAAATAACTTCCGGTAAACAGCCGGTAACCGGCAAAAGTAACGATAGTAACCAGGACCATGGTAATAAGCAGCTCGACTATGGTAAATGCTTTTGATCTGCGGCCTTTAAATTTTAGCTTCGGGCCGCCGGCGGTAACTACAATTTTCATTAATAATTCACCAGTTTTCTAACCAGAGTATTCAGTTTAACCGAGACCGGCCTGGTTATTATTTTGCCTTTATCATCGGCATTAGATACGGTCCATTTGACTTCTACATTGACTTTTTTTATTTTGAAATCGTCTTTTTTATTAAATTCCTGTTTTTCTTCGGTTATCGTAACTTTACGTTCGTAAGGCTTCTGCACTTTGACCATTTCGTCGGTTCCAATTTTTAGCTTATTGAACGTTTCATCGTCGTCGCTTGCGTTAAGCAGCGGAATGTCGCTGTATGGCGTCGTTTTGATACGGTCGATCATATCGCCGGCGTAAGCTATGCCTTTCATTTCGTCAAACGTGGCCTGCGCGCCCCGGCGAGTGGATAGGATCTGGCCGGAAATACCGACGAATGCTATCGACAGTATAACCAGAGCGACTATTATTTCTATGAGAGTGAAACCTTTTTTGCGTCCGTCGATGTTTTGCGATAAGCGCCTTACCATTCCGAGGTCACCGTCCATTCTTCGATCGTGGGCATAAGATTAATGGCATAGGCGTATTCATTTGAAAGGTAACTGCCTCGCCCGGCTGTATCGGGATTAGGATAAAACATCGGATTGTATTCGATCATCGATAAATTGCCGTCGGCTTTCTTCTGCATATTTAAAAAATCGCTTATTTTTATCTTATTAACCGCTATTCCACCGAATATATCGAGCGATTTGGTTTCAAGCGCTATTTCACCGGCTACTGAACCGCCCGTGCCGTCTTTTTGAAGCGATACGAGCTGCGCGCAGATCGGGCCGCCTTTGATAGTTATTTTGCCGCCGAGGCTTACTACCGTTAAAAGACCCAGAGCCAACTTATCTTTCTGCGATAAATCCTTGCGGCCTTTGAAGTCTATTTTCTGTATGGTTATATCTTTTTCGCACACTATTATGCCGCCGCGCTCTATATCGCTTATCGGCGGAATCGTGAGATCGTCCGTAAAAACTACCACTTTACCAAGCTTGAGAACGCCGTTCTGAAGAGATTCTTTCCAGAATTCGTCGGCTTCAGATTTTTTTGTGATACGCATGGTCATTCTTCCGACTGAGCTGAAATAACGCGCGGTAAAGCCGAAATCGTTAAGCGACTGGTCTTCGGCATAATCTTGATATTTTACCACGTTTTTGAAAAATTCGGAATTTGCCTTCGTGCCGGGAATAACCGAGCAGTAATGATTTTTTTCTTCAGGCTTAAGAAGATCTTTATAAGAATCCGATACGAATTCGGACGATTCGAAATAATTATCAACCTTTATTTGCGACATCGCTTCGCTATATTCCTGATAAGTTTTAAGGTCGAACTTCCACATGGCGTATTGCTCGGTTGATAGAGTATAATGACCGTTCGGCGGCCATTTATCCGTCGGAAGATAACCGGAAGGCCTGGGAGGATTTTGATTTCCGGTATTTGCGACTTCTTTGCAAAAATCGCAGCCGCAGGGACCGCCTTTAGCTATGTTCCATTCATTCGTATAATCCGCGTTGGAAAGGCATTTGAAAAAACCGGCATTCGCGAAATTAGCGCCCTGTTTGTCGCAGCGGAAAATGCCGAGAACGCCGTATGCGCGCCACACATTTCCAAGCATAACGTTATTTTTATTGTTATCGTCCTTCGCCGAGCCGAAGAAATGAAAAATAGAAGACAACGCTTTATTAGTAGCGCTCACGCCGGGAGGATTAAATTCGTTAACCAGTGAATTTAAATTAACCAGGTTATCGCATGCTATAAGATCGTCGGAAAAGCCTACGTCATAAAAAGCCGCTTCGTCCGCGGCCGGGCTGTTACCTTTAACTCCGCGGCCTGAATTACCGGCATTTTTGTTTAAATAGCACGACGCCGGCGGAGGCTGGGGAACTCTGAATATATGATGGTCCTCGCCTAATTCCGTAGCGCCGCCGGCAAGGTTGATAAGAATAGGATCTTCGGGTTTGGCGCCGTTAGCCTTTCCGCCAAGAAAGACCCAGCCGTGTTCTCCGGCCGCGCTGTTTTTGACTATGACGGGATTCCCGTTGAACGAACCGCTGCCGTTTTCTTTAACTTCGAGCTGGTTGAACGCCGAAGAAGGTTTTTTAGTGGCGCTGCCAACTTTTAACGGCACTTTTTGATTGAGCGGAGTCATGTTGGCTTCTCTTAAATAAAAAGAAAATCTCGACACTACCGGCAGCGCGCTGCACGTTACTTTTATATTGCGCTTTTCACGAATGGTTTGCGACACCATTGAGTTATAAGCTTTTGAAATTACTTCGGCCACGCCTATTTTTTCACGATCGTTATTTATAATATGGCCTTCAGGCAAAAATTCGCGAAGGTACCTGATTTCTATCGTAATTTTTACTTTGGCGTCAGGCACATTTTTAACTATATCGTCGAGCGCCTTAAAGTCTTTATGCGTGAATTCTATCTTTTTACCTGTTTTTTCGGATAATTTTGAAACGACTTTGCCTTTTGTATCAAGAGAATATAAGGCCTGAAATACATCGGATTTCTGGTCGTTAAGCTGAGCTTCGAGTTCGTTCAGCCCCATGGCGCAGCCGGCGTCGGCGAGATTGGCCATCATGGATATCTGAGAATAGCGGCCGGTAGTAAAGGCCTGCTGCCTCAGCATATTGGAAAGACTGTAAAATAAAATAAATATGACCATAAACAGCCCTATTATTATGGCCGTAGTCATGGCTCTTTTATTTCCAGCCGGGTTTATTGAATTATAATTTACGATTTTAAAAGGATTAAATTTTAGCATATACTTCGCCTTTTTCTTAATCAGCTTAATTATCTTAAAAAACAAGAGACGGATATTATTGACTAAATAGTAAGAATGCCTTAAATAAAAATAACACCGATATAAATATTAAATATTTTCTATCAGTGTTATTATATATAATTTTCAATTATTTTGCAATATTTTTTATCTTTTTGTTTTTATTATTTATCTATGGTTATGTTTTCATTTTTGAATTTATTGATAACGTCTTTTATATTTGCTCCGTCTATTCCGACGGGAACGGTGCCGGTTTCGGCGGTGTGACTAACTTCGGAAGTGGAAGCCTGAGTATTTGCATGAAGCGTCTTAGCCGCTTCATGAACGGCGTTCGAGCCGTATTCTATAACTACGGGAGCCGTTTCCGATTTAACTTCGTCCTGGCGCGAAACTGTTTTTGATTCTCCCGCGTTAACCAGTGAAAAGTTTTTTGTTTTAATATCGGTAACTTTAACGCACCCTTTTTTTACTATAACTTCGGTTTTATTATTAGATGACGCGACGCTGAATATGGTGCCGACGACCTCCACGACGCTTTCGGGAGTGGTAACGCTGAAGCCCGGAAGGGATTTAGGCTTTAAATCTACCGATACCATGCCGGATTCAAGGATTATTCCTTCGTCGTTGACTTTAAATTTAGAGTCGGTTTTTATTATCACTTCCGCTACTTTTTTATAGGTTATCACAAGATCTTCGCCGTGTTTTACCTGGTAAAGCTCGTTTTCTCTGTATTCTCCGGTTAAATTAGCCACTGCGCCGCTTTCTACAGTAAAAATGGACCTTTTGAATTTTTTTTCGATTTCTTCATTGTTAGCGGCAGTCATATTTTTAGAAAGTTCGTTTTCTATTTTTTTGAATTTTTTATCCGCGGGTTCTTTAACTATATTTTCTTGCTGAGTCACGCCTTTTGAATCGGCTATCCGTTCGGCTTCTCCGCCCGATTTCAAGCCGTGATTATAAAGAATAAGGCTTATAGCGAGTGCCGCAAGAACTACAGCCGACATGGCAAACGCAAAATTTCTGGATGAAATTCCGAATAATTCGGCTATTTTATCTATGAAGCTGATTTCGGTCGGGCCTACAGTTTTAATTTTAGGCTTTGCCGGCTCGGCGGCCGGAATTACCTTGCTTATTATACTTGAGGCGAGGTTGGCCGGAATCTCCACTTTATCGGAGGCGATTTTCGCGCTCATATCGAGCATGCGTTCTCTTGCGAGCGCGCATTTTCTGCACGAAACAAGGTGAGAGTTAATTTCGGCCGTAATTTCAGGCTTTATGCCGGCGCCTTCGATTCTGCCGTTATATTCAATTATGAAGTCTCTGATTTCGCCGCAATTCATGATTCTCACTTCCATTTCTCGAGCAGTCTGCTATAATTTTCAAGCAGGTAGTTCTTCGCTCTTTTTAACCTGCTTTTAACCGTTCCAACGGGAATTTCCATTATATCCGCAATTTCCTCGTAAGAATGATCGCCCCAAAAGTACAGCGTTATTACCATTTTATAATTAGCCGGAAGCCTGTTTATTATATTTATTATCTGTTCCGACTTCATTTTATTTTCTACTTTTTCGTCGGGCCTCGGGGAATTATCTATAAAGCGCTCTTCGTATTTTTTATTTTCTTCGTCGTCGCCGTGGCTTATCTGATGCACTATGTGAAGTTTTTTAGTTTTAAACCTGTCTTTATACAAGTTATACGCTATCCTGACCAGCCATGTTGAAAGTTTAAATTCAGGATTATATTTACTTATGAAACGAAACGCCCTTAAAAAAACATCCTGCGAAAGATCGCGCGCCTCTTCGCCGTCGCGAAGCAGCCTATAAGCGATTGAATAAATCATCTTCGAATATTTCGTGATGATCTTTTCGAACTCCGCCGAGTTGCCTTCTTTTACTTTTTCTATTACTTCTATGTCGTTTATGCCGTTACATTCCATTAAATCACACTTATTTTTTTACGCGGCCTGCGCGCACATCTTATAATACGAAAGTATATAAATAAAAGTTCCATTTAAAAATTTTTTTTTTGCTGAAATTAATACGCTAGCAAAATCAGCTCATTCTATCATAAAAAAAATTTTTATTCAAACGGATTTTATTTATTTTTTTCAAGTAATATGTTAGAATATTACAAAATTTTGATTTTTTTAGCGGATATAGTATTTCTGGAGCTATAATGGGTCTTGACTTCAGTGGCGTAGATTTCAAAGCGGATATAATAATAGTTGAAGATTCACGCGAAAGCCTTAAAATGCTCGCGAAAATTTTTCACGGCCAAAATTATTCGGTAAGGCCGGCCGAAAGTTGTAAATCCGCTTTAGAGCTTATACATGATAAATTACCCGATCTTATAGTGCTGGATATATTAATGCCGGACATGAACGGTTACGACTTTTGCAGAAAACTCAAAAGCGAAAAGAAAACTTCCTCCATCCCTATTATCTTCTGCAGCGCCATTGACGATGAAAAAGCCAGGATAGACGGTTTTAACGCCGGAGGGTCCGATTATATAATCAAGCCTTTCAGCACTGTAGAAGTGCTTTCCAGGGTAAAAATACATCTCGAAATGAAACGCGCCCTCTCAGAGCTCGACTTGCATAAAAAAAATCTAGAAGCTCTCGTTAAAGAGAGAACCTTACATATAGAAAAGCGAAGCGACGAACTGACCCGTAAAATAACCGAGCACCGCGTCGCCGAAATAATTCGCAAACGCGTCGAAAACATAACCATGGCACGCTTTCGAATATTGCACCGATCGATCGTACATTCGTGGTCGGATATCATAAGAATAGTTCTGGACGAAGCCGAATCGCTTACCGGCAGCGGCATGGGATTTTTTCATATTATAAAATCCGATCAGAAAACTATATCTTTGCAAGGCTGGTCCAGCAAAACTATAAACGAATTCTGCCGATCAGAAAAAAATCAGGCGCATAATTCCCTTAACAATGCCGGTCTCTGGGCCGAATGCGTCAGGCGGCGGCAGGCGGTTATATTCAATTGTTATGAATCAATAGAAAATAAAAAAGGGCTGACCGCGGATCATCCTCCTTTAAAAAATTTCATAACTGCGCCAGTTTTCCGCGACGATAAGCTCGTAGCCGTCGCGGGCATAGGCAATAAAGAAACCGCGTATGAAGATCATGACGCGGAAACGCTTACGATACTTTCCGAATTGTGCTGGGATATAATAGAACGCAAACAGGCCGAAGAAAACCTCAACAAAACTTTTCAGAGGCTGACCGCCCATATAGATAATTCGCCGCTTGCAGTAATAGAATTCGATCCTGAAATGCGCATAACCAGATGGTCTAAAGAAGCTAAAAGAATTTTCGGCTGGGAGCTGGATGAAGTATTCGGAAAAACGATTTCCGATTTCAAATTTATTTATAGCGACGACATTGAAAATATTAAAAACGTATCGGCCGAATTTTTAAAAAGCGGGAAAAAGCGCACGATAAGCGTTAACCGTAATTATAAAAAAGACGGCGGAACGGTATATTGCGAATGGTACAACTCCGGAATTTACAATGAAAGCGGAGACCTTGTTTCGATACTTTCCCTGGTGCTCGACATAACCGAACGCCGGAAGGCGGAAGAGCAAAAAAATACCGCGGAAAAAGAACTTTTAATCGCCAAAAATGCCGCAGAAAAAGCCAACAAAGTCAAAAGCCAATTTCTGGCTAATATGAGCCACGATATAAGAACTCCTATCAACGGAATAAAAGGTTTTTCGAATATGCTGTTTGAAACCGGGATCAGCGACGAGCAGCGCGAATATTTGAATTATATAGTAAAATCATGCGATAATCTCACTAAAATAATCAACGACATTCTCGACATATCAAAAATAGAGAGCGGAAATTTAAATATAGAAAACGCCGAGTTTAATATTAAAAACGCTCTGGACGAATGCATCGCCGATATAAAATTCGACGCTCTGGCAAAAGGAATCGGCGTAAAGTTTTTCATCGACGCTCTCATGCCTCTTAACGTCAAAGGCGATTGCGGAAAATTAAAACAGGTCCTCGGCAATTTATTGTATAACGCCTTGAAATTCACCGATAAAGGCGAAATAAAACTTTCGGCCGAAACCGTTTCAAACGACGAAAAAACCGTTAATATTAAATTCAGCGTCGCGGACACGGGGACCGGCATTCCAGGAAACCGAATCTGCGATCTTTTCAAACCTTTCACTCAACTCGATATGTCGGTAGAAAAAAAATACGCCGGCACCGGATTAGGCCTTTCAATAGTAAAAAACTTAACTGAATTAATGGGAGGCTCGGTAAGCGTAAAAAGCGCGTTAGGAGAAGGAAGCGTTTTTTCGGTCGAAATGCCTTTTACGGCATGCGATTCCACTGCCAGCTCGTCCATCTCAAAAGCTTTTAAAATTCCGGTTAAACCCGCTTCGATTGAAAAAATTAAAATATTGATAGTCGAAGACGACGAGCTATGCGCCATTCTCGCTAAAAAAATAACCGAAAAACTCGGGCATATTTCGGATTTAGCGGTCAACGGAAATAAAGCCATTGAAATGTTAAACGCCGCGGACTACGATATGATAATTTTAGATATCCAGCTTCCGGCATTAAGCGGTATCGACGTTGCGCGCGCCGTCAGGGAAAAAGAAAAAAAATCCGGCAGGCGGATTCCAATAATAGTCACCACTGCGTTCGCATCCGGCGAAGAACGTGAAAAAATAATGAATTGCGGAATCGATGAATATATAGCCAAGCCGATAGATTCGGCCGCGCTTACCGGCGCGATCAACAGGTTAATCGAAAAAAGGCGCGAACCCTCTACTCGCTGATATATTTACGGAGAATATCCACCAATATTTTTTCGCCTGAAATAGGCTTCGACATATAATCGTCCATTCCGGACGCTATGAACTTTTCGCGGTCGCCTTTCATGGCGTAAGCCGTAAGGGCTATTATAGGCACGTGGCCGCCGGAGCCTTTCTCTATTTCGCGTATCCTGCGCGCGGCTTCAAAACCGTTCATTTCCGGCATCTGGCCGTCCATTATTATGGCGTCGTATTTGTTTTTTATAAAAAGCTCTACAGCTTCCCTGCCGTTATTGGCTATCGAAGTTTTCCAGTTCAAATTGGACATTATGGCGCTCATCAATTTCTGGTTTATAGTGTCGTCTTCGGCTATAAGAATATCGAGAGGCCTTTTAAAATTATCGGCGATCTCCGTTAAAGCCTGATCCTGGCGGGACGGAACGCTTTCGTCTTCGGAAACGAAATATATGTCGAAAGGTATTTCAACGGTGAATACGCTTCCTTTTCCCTCTTCGCTGTCGAGCCAGACTTTTCCGCCCATAGCTTCGGCGAGGCCCCTGACGATCGAAAGGCCGAGGCCCGCGCCTCCGTGAGTTTTTGAAGCAGAATTATCGAGCTGGATGAACATTTCAAATATTTTTTCACGTTTATCGGCCGCTATTCCGACTCCGGTATCGCTGACCGATATCACTATAACCGTTTTAAGGTCATACCGCTCTTTTTCGCAGACGGACAGTTTTATAGAACCGCTGTTTGTGAACTTGACGGCGTTCGAAAGAAGGTTGATCATTATCTGCTTTACCCTCAGCTGATCGCCTTTTACTTTATAATTTATGTCGGACTTAAATTCCAGCTCGAGTTTGAGGTTTTTCTTTTTAGCGTGCTGCTCTATTAAATCCACGGAATTTTTAGCCGCCTGGACGAAACTGAAAGGGCTGTTTTCCAGCTTTAATTTTTTAGCCTCGAGTTTGGAAAAATCGAGAATATCGTTTATTAATTCAAGAAGGTGGCTGGCGGAAGTTTTTATCATTTCGTTATATTCTTTCTGTTTTTCATTCAGGCCGCTCATGGCCATAAGAGATGTAAAACCTATAATGCCGTTCATCGGAGTGCGAAGTTCATGGCTCATGTTAGCCAGAAACATGCTTTTAGCCTCGTTAGCCGCTTCGGCCTGCTGCTTGGCTATAGTTAAAGCTTTCTCCACCCGTTTCTGTTCGGTTATGTCTATGGTGAATCCGGCCATGAATTTTGGCTTATCCGGCCTTTTTATGGGAAACTTAAGGGTTATATAGGTTCTGTCGCCGAATTCTTCGACCAGCTCAGCGGGAACTTCTTCGTTTAATATTTTTAAGTCGTCCTGAATCATTTTTTTAGCGAAATCCGAAGGAAAAAGATCGTCCATGGTTTTTCCGATAGCATCGCTTATAGGCATGCCTAACATTTTTTCGTAATTACGGCTTAATTTTAAAGTCCTGATTTTATGGTCTTTGAAAAAAATATATATCGGGCTGAATTCCATAAGAAGATCGAATATTTCCTGCTGTTCCTTGAAGGAATCCACCGTTTTTTCATAGCGTATCCGAAGCGTGACCATTTTGGCATGGCAATAATAGGCAATGGCGGCAAAAATTATTAAAAAAACAGCCATAATGCTTAATGCAAGATAATGATCGTATATAATATGCGATATGGCCCCGTTACCGGCGGCCGCCGGCCCGTACGGCGTCGAACATAAAAATAACGCCGCGGCTGAACCCATGGCGACTTTTTTCGTCAATTTTACCATAAAAGTACTTCGTTAATATCGATAAGTTTTATTTATAAACGTATTCTATATAAAAAATCTTTTTTTTTCAATAGATTTCCAAACATATTTTTTAAAGTAATTTCAAGCGGCTGAAAAAAAACTTGAAAGTGGCGGTATAATGTAATATAATATAAGACGATAATAAAAAGCTCTAATGGAAACTAAAATTGTAAAACTGGAGATGAGAACAGATGAATCCGCCAAGAGTAGTGCTTTCTTCACTTAAAGCTCAAATCAAAAGAAGATTTTATTATTATTTTTCCCCTCATAAAGTCAAGGAAGATCTGAAAAAACGCCGCGGGGAATGCCTCAGCTGCGGAAAATGCTGCCAGGCGGTAGCTCCGTGCCCGATGCTTTTCAAGATAGGCGAAAAACTCCTGTGCAAGATACATCAGCACAAGCCTTACGCCTGCCATTTATACCCGGTCAATAACAAGGATTTTTTCAAGCACCTCAAAACCTCTTGCGGATACTGGTTCGTTAACGAAGAAGACGAAAAGGAGATCTAAACAGTTGGAAAAAATAACCGCCGTTAAAGGCATGCAGGATATATATCAGCCCGAAGTCAGGCTCTGGCAGCATATAGAATCGCTTATACGCTCGGAAATGAATACTTTCGCCTACGGCGAAATAAGGACGCCCATAATCGAAAAAACGGAGCTGTTCGTTCGCGGCGTGGGCGACGGGACCGACATAGTTAAAAAAGAGATGTATACTTTTACAGATAAGGGCGAGCGGTCGGTAACGATGCGCCCCGAAGGAACGGCTTCGGTAGTGCGCGCTATCAACGAACACAACCTTTTGAACTCCGGCGAGCCTGTCTCAAAATTTTATTATATAGGACCCATGTTCCGCTATGAGCGCCCTCAAAAAGGCCGCCTCAGGCAATTTTATCAGTTCGGCGTGGAATGCTACGGTTCAGAGTCGCCCTTTATAGACGCCGAAGTGATTCAAATATTATACAACATACTTTCAAAGCTAAAGCTGTCAGACATTTGCGTAAAGCTCAACTCCATCGGATGCCCTGAATGCAGGCCCGTTTTCAGGCAGAGCGCCGAAAAATATTTCAGCGGCATAAAAGAAAAATTATGCGGCGAATGCAACGAACGCATAAGCTCCAACCCGCTCAGAATATACGACTGCAAAACGCCTTCATGCAAGGAAAACACCGAAGGCGCGCCTGTCATACTCGAGCATTTATGCCCCGGCTGCTCCGGCCATTTTGAAAAAGTGAAAGCCGCGCTCGATTCAATAGGGATTCCCTTCACGGTAGACCCCAGGCTGGTACGCGGGCTCGATTATTACACCCGCACGGCCTTCGAAGTCACCTCGAGGCACCTCGGAGCGCAGGACGCTCTCGGCGGCGGAGGCAGATACGACAACCTCGTTTCGGAGCTGGGCGGCCCGAAAACTCCTGCCATAGGCTTCGCCATGGGCCTGGAGCGCGTCGTCATAGCCATGAAAAACCAGAAGGCCGAGCCCGATTTTACCGGAGGCTGCAGGGCGTATGTAATTCCTCTGTCTAAAAACGAAAGCGGCTATGCTTTCAAGCTTTTAAGCGCATTAAGAAAAGCTAATATTCCTTCACAAATGGCCGTTTCAGAAAAAAAAGCCGGCGCGCATTTCAAAGACGCGGAAAAGCTGGGAGCCGATTTCGCCGTTATCATAGGGGAAGACGAAATCAAAAACGGCGCGCTCACCGTAAAAGATTTAAAAAACCGCAGCCAGAAAAGCGTTTCAGAATCGGAACTCACTGAATATATAAAAGGCTAAAATAAAAAATCCGCATATTCGAAGATCCTGTTTTTACCGGCGGAAAATGATTTATAAAAAGCTTTATCGATCAATTAAAATTAACGATTAATCATATAATTCGAGGAGAAATTTAATTTATGTTAGACAAGTACGAAGGTTTCAGCAGAACTCACGGAGCGGGTCAATTGAACGAAAAAAACATCGGCGAAACGGTCAGCCTGTGCGGCTGGATCCACAGGCGCCGCGACCACGGCGACCTCACATTTCTGGACATACGCGACAGATACGGGCTCTGCCAGGTGGTTATGGACCCCAACGTGTCTAAAGCCGCATTCGAAAAAGCCGCCCCTGTAAGAAAAGAGTTCGTGGTGGGGATAAGCGGAAAAGTAGTGGCGCGCGCCAACAACGCCGTTAACCCCAACCTGAGCACCGGCAAGATCGAAATACTGGCCGAAGAAATTAAAATATTCAACGAAGCCAAAACCACGCCTTTTTTCATCGAAGAAAATATTACCGCCGACGAAAATCTCAGAATGAAATACCGCTACCTGGATTTGCGCACGCAGCATATGACGCGCAATATGGTAATGCGCCACAAACTGATCAAATGCGTCCGCGATTATTTAAGCGATAACAATTTCCTCGAAATAGATACGCCCATACTCTGTAAAAGCACGCCGGAAGGCGCGCGCGACTATCTGGTGCCCTCGCGCGTGCAGAAAGGCAAATTTTTCGCCCTGCCGCAGTCGCCGCAGCTTTTCAAACAGCTGTTAATGGTGGCGGGCATGGACAGGTATTTTCAGATAGCTAAATGCTTCCGCGACGAGGACCTCAGGCTCGACCGCCAGCCTGAATTCACGCAGATAGATATCGAAATGTCTTTCGTGCGTCAGAACGACGTAATGGCAATGGTAGAAAATCTCGCCACGTATATTTTCGAAAAAACGGCCGGCGTGAAGTTCGAAATGCCTTTTTTAAGAATACCTTACGACGAAGCCATGGAACTGTACGGCTCCGACAAACCCGACCTTCGCTACGACTTAAAAATAACCGACCTTACGGCTCAATTTAAAAACGCCGAATTTCCAGTATTTAAAGCCGCGGTGGCCGAAGGTTCAGTAGTTAAAGGCCTTAAAATGGAAGGCTGCGCAAATTATTCAAGGTCCGAAACGGACGCGCTCGGCGAAATGGCTAAATCTTTCGGATTAAAAGGCATAGTGACGGTGCAGTTCAAAGCCGAAGGCATTAAATCGCAGCTCACAAAAACCATGAGCGAAGAAGCCATTAAAAAAGCGCTCGAACCGCTTTCTCCGAAACAGGGCGATCTGCTTCTGATAGCCACTGACAAAAAAGATGTCATACTAAACGCTTACGGCCGTATGAGATGCGAAATAGCTAAAAAATTAAATCTCATAGATTCAAAAAAATTCGCGATCCTCTGGGTAACGGATTTTCCCATGTTCGAATACGACGAAGAAGAAAAGCGCTTCGTGGCGAAGCATCATCCGTTCACTTCGCCCTTCCTTTCAGACCTTAAATACTTCGATTCGGGCGAACTCGACAAAGTAAGGGCTTCGGCTTACGACCTGGTTTTAAACGGCTGCGAAATAGCCGGCGGCTCGATCAGAATACACGACCGTTCGGTCCAGGAAAAAGTTTTCGCGGCGCTCGGCTTCACAAAAGAAGCCGCCAACGACAAATTCGGATTTTTAATGGAAGCTTTCGAATACGGCGCACCGCCCCACGGCGGAATAGCTTTCGGTCTCGACCGTCTGCTGATGCTTATAACGGACTCTCCGTCGATAAGGGACGTAATACCGTTCCCGAAAACCGCTTCGGCGTCTTGCCTGATGACGGGCGCGCCCAACGTGGTGGACGAAAAGCAGCTTAAAGAGCTGGCTATAAAACAGATAGCGGCGGAAATCAACGCTTGATTAAAAGGAGAAATAAATGCGCAGGTTCATAACAGCCGATGAAATAAGAAAAGCCAGCCGCGAAAGCGGAAATAATGAACGCGCGTTCATATTCGCGGAAAAAGACGACGTCGTAACCGACGAAGCCCGCGATCTGGCGCGCACGCTCGGCGTGGTCATATCGGGCGAAATATCGCGCAGACCGTTCATCTGCGCTAATTTTAAAATGAACGGCGGGCCCGGTTTTTTAGACAAATACACGGCCGAACTCGCATCGTGCATGGCGCAGTTTTATCCCGATTACCGCTCTCAGGCCGACGTGGTCATAGCGCCTCCAGCGCCGCTCGTGGCGGTAGCTTACGGACTTTCGGCAAAAAAGACGGTTTATTCGATAGCCGGCCAGAATTCTTATATTAAGGAATCGGGGGCTTTTACGGGCGAGACTTCGCCTTACCTGCTCAATGAATGCGGGGCCGATTACGTTATCATAGGCCATTCCGAGCGCAGAAAACTTTTCGGCGAAACGGACGCGATGGTGGCTCAAAAATTAAAAA
>JAKPTH010000672.1 GCA_029571125.1 bacterium | reverse complement strand
CCTTTACTTCGGGTGAAATAATGACCGCAGATGCCTTTGAAATGCTTAGCGATTTGATATATTTAGGCTTAACCGCAAAGGTGATATCGCCCTTTGCGGCTTCGTTGATGCCGGCCACGCCTTTGATAAGCGTTTCGCCGTCACCGAAATAATTTTCGTTTAAATATTCGCTTAATTCTTTTAGACTGACTTTTATATCGCGTTTTCCATACATCATAATTCTAAAAGGCCGCCGCCCCTTCTTAAATATTCGCGTCAGTAGACGCCCCCCGATAGCAAATTTCAACCCGGACATAATATGCCGGGTTGAAACGCTTTTAAGAACGATATATATTATTTCGTTTTAGCTTTTTTAGGAGCTTTTGCAGCGCCTGCATTGAGTTTTTCTAACACCTGTTCGGTGATATCGTCGCCGCCGACGAATACTACGCCTTTTTCGACTACTATGTCGACGCCCTGTTCGGCCGCGACCGCGTTTATAGCTTCGAGTATTTTGTCTTCGAGTTTTTTGTAGGCTTCTGCCTGTTTTTCACGAAGGTCAGCCGAATACTGCTGGAAAACGTCCTGAAGTTTTACGAGGTCTTTCTGAAGATCTTCGGCCGCTTTTTTCTTTTCGTCTTCTTTGAGTTTAGCGACTTTCTGTTCTATAGTGTCTTTTTTCTTTTTGAGTTTTTCCTGTTCTTTGTCCAATTTGTCCTGAAGCGCGTCTTTTTCTTTTTGCAGGCTATCGTTTACCGTTTCGGCTTCTTTAAAGTCGTTTAATATTTTCTGCATGTTGACTACGCCGATTTTTTCGATCGCTTTCGCGCAGGCCGTATTAAAAGTAAAAGCGATTAAGAATAACAGTGCGATACCGACAATCCCGATTTTTTTCATTAATAAACTACCTCCACCTTTGTAATGAAATTAATTTTATGTTTTATTAGAACATTCTGTCCATGCTGAAGTAAGCTTTACCTGTACGATCTTCGCCCTTACCATAGTCTATTCTGATGGGGCCGATCGGGGTGATGAAGTTAAAGCCTACGCCGTAGCCTTTTTTAATTTTATAGTTGCTGGCCGCATTAGTGGATGTCAAGCTGTCAGAACCCCATGCGTCGCCGAAATCGTAAAACAGGTAACCTTCGAAATTTTTGTGCATTTTATGACGGTATTCCAGGTTACCGACAAGCATTTTCTTGCCTATGAATTCGCGCCATTCGTAACCGCGTATGGTATAAACGCCGCCGACGCCGTATTCTTCATAGAGAGGAAGGGTGCCCTTGGACAGGTTGATAGTACCGCCGGTGATTCTTCCGGCTATTACGCCGCGCGAATTTACCGACTGGTATTTCCTTAAAGTAAGCCTGTATTTTGTGAAAGCATCGGGACCGACTAAAAATCCGCCCGTAGAATCGACGTTAACGGCGTTAAACGTACCGCGGCGAGGGTTGAAAACGTTATCGCGGGTGTCGCGGCCGAGATATGCGCTGAGCGTCTGATAGTGGCCTTCACGGATATAATTCTGATTGAGGACGTTCTGGATATCATTAGCGTCGGTCAGGCTGACGTTTTCATCACGGAAAGTGAGCGATCCTTCGACTATTTCCGAAAACGGTTTTCCGAGGCTTAAATTGAAACCTTTTCTCGATTCGGTATAATCCGTAACGGGTTTATTGGGCTGATAAAACTTCTGAGTGGTGCGAGTATTGTAAACGTTTCCGCCGAGCGAAAGGCGTTTGTTGCGGAACCACGGCTCTACGAAGCCGAATTCATAAGTTCTCGTGCCGCCGAATTCGAGGCGCGCGTTGAGGGTCTGGCCTTTACCGCGCCAGTTTTTCTGAGCTATTTCAAATACGCCGACGAAGCCGTTAGCCGAGCTGTAGCCGCCGCCGATGGTTATGGTGCCGGTTTTCTGTTCTTTGACTTCGATTATGAAATCGACTTTGCCCGGAGCGGTGCCCGGTTCGCAGCGGGGACGTATTTCCGAGAAATATCCTAAGTTCTGTATTTTCTGAAGGCTTCTGGTGATTTTTTTGTCGTCATAAACTTCGCCGGTCTTGAACTTAAGCTCGCGGAGTATTACATATTCCCTGGTTTTATCGTTGCCTACGACCTTAACCGATTCTATTATATTTTCCTGTACGAAAAGCGTAAGGACTTCTCCGTCGAATTGAACGTTATAAACGTTGTTTATGGTGTAACCGGCTTCGTCGAAAATCTTCTGAACGCTCTGCACGTCGGATGCGACAAGGGCCGAGTTGAAAACCTGGCCGGCTTTATTCTGCATGGCCTTAAGTATTTTAGACTCGTCTACGAGAGTATTTCCCTTGAGTTTAATGCTCTTGATTATAGGGTTTTCGACGACTTTGAACGTCACCTTTTTTCCGTCTTTAACGCTTAAAACGTCGACGCCGATATCCTGCGTAAAATAGCCTATGTTGAAGACCCTTTTCATATTTTCGTCGATAAGCGCTTCGCTGAGTTCGCTGCCTGGCTTCATGGTAAGCGAAAGTAAAACGATCGAAGGATTGACGTTTTTAGCGCCTTTGATTTCGATATCGACTACCTTGCCCAGCCTGGTTTCTTCAACCGCGGCGTTTTTCTTGCTTTTTTTAGCCTGCGATTCGGCCTTAGTAGCGCCCTTTTTCGCCGTGGATTGTTTTTCCTTTGCCACGATCGGCGAAACTAAAAGTAAATGTACGCATAACAGAATGAATAATGCCGAAACCGTTGTCCTTTTCATCTTTTAAACCCCCAAATATAACAATAAAAAAGAAAATTAATATTATGCCTTTTATAATCTAATTTTAATAGTCGGTATTATATTACAATTTTTATCCCTTTGTCAATCTTTTTTTATTATCTATTAAGCTTAAACTATAAATACGATTTTTTTAATTTTTACCTAATGCTTAAAAATAAAAAAAGCGAACTCTCCGCGTTCGCTTTTTTTTATTTTTAATTTTTTGATAATTTTTTAAAATGGAATTCCATATTTAGCCCCAAGACGGTATTCCAGATTCTGATTTACCTTGCCGTCGACGAAAAGTTTTTTTCTGACCTTGTATTCCATGCCGAGGCTGTCGCTTTTAGCCGAATAAAGATTTTTGCTGTAGCTCAGAAAAAGAGCCGGATCGACATACTTTCCGATTTTAACCTCCACGTCGGTAAACTGATTTATGTTCTTTAGATTATCCGGTTCGGAAGAGTTTTTGCCGTTTATCCGGCCGCCAAGGGACGTAAAATTGTTAGCCGTATAAGTATTTATTCTGACTTCGTCAAGATTCAGTTTCTTTTCCAGAGAGTCGCTCAGTTTCTGATAAATGGCGTCCTGCAGCTGGCTGTTTATAACGTCCATAAACTTGTCCGACGTTATGAGTTCGCCGCCGCCGAAAGCCGATGCGGCATCGGGCTTTACGCCGTAAAGCAGCATGTGTATGGACTCGCTGGAAAGCTCGGGTTTCGAAGTCAGGTAAGCGTTGAGCCTGTTAATCCCCGCCGATATGGTTAGATAAATATCGTAATCATCGACGCGCGTAGAGGCCGATATGTTAGCGTTAAGCTCCACCGCCGTTTTTTTGGCCGGCCCCTGATCTCCGAGCCCTTCCGGAGAAAGCCGGAAACTGTATTTTACGCCTTCCCGTTCCCCGGCGCTTACGCTCTTTTTAGGCGCGGCCGCAGCCGCTTCAAACGGGCCGAAAGATTTTTTTTCAACGGGCTTTATTACGTTCTTAAGCGTCGAAAGCTTAAAACCGCCTGAATTTATATCGAAGCTCCTGTTAAGATAGTTTATCTTTCCTCTCACGACATCTATATTACCGGAGACCACCGGCGAGGCCGGCGTTCCTTTGACGCTCACAATACCTTCTACCATAGCGTAAATGGAATTATTAAATATATAATTCGACTCCCCGAAGGATATTTCAACATTAAGGCCAATTGCTTCTCCGCCTGTTTTTTTATTGTCTTTTAAAAGTATCTTGCCGAGTTTTTCAACATCGATCTTCGCTCCGCTCACCTTGCATTTCGATTCTAATTTTATGGTGCCTTTTTCATAAATAAGTTTCGAATCCGCGCTTACATTTCCGACGATATCGTTCTTTTCGCCGGATATTATTTCAAGCGCCTGCGCCAGAGTAAACCTGTCGTTATAAAACGAAGCGGACGCTCTTGAATCATTAAAATCTATCGAGCATTCGCCCTTATAAGTAACTCCCGCGAATCCGTAGTTCATAAGCTTCGTCTTATAAACGCCCGTATTTTTTTCGTCGGCCGAAAACGATGCCAGAAAATTCACTTTATTTTTAAGTTCCGCGGCTATTTCAAATTCATGGCCCGACATAGCGGATTCCCTTAAAATGAAATTGCCGGACGCCACAAACTTGACGACCTGATCGTCTATCAAAGCCGCGTATCTTTCAAGGTCGGCAGCCTTAACCGGGATCCATGAAGCGACAAGATTTTTATATTCTCCGGCCATGGATTTTTTCAAAAGCGTAAACGCTTCTTTTAATTTTGAGCATTTGTACGAAACGTAATAATAATTCTGCTTTAACGCCTGGTCGCGCTTCATTTCTATGGATGCGCTCATTAGCTCGTTGGAGGAAAAGTCGATAATTTTAACGTCTTCGAAAACCGCTTCCATTCTATCCGAAAAAATGATTTTAAAACTCGACGCCAGCTGAGCAAGCGCCAGAAAGGGCGCGCTTCTTACATCTATTCTTATTTCAGGCTTTTCGCCGCCTTTCATATCCCTGAACGATCCGGCGGCGGATATTGAATAATCGCTGAACGCCATTTTAAGCGCGGCATGATCCCTGAAAAGATTATTTATAACGAGCCTGCCTTTGAGAATATAGTTAAGGGCGTTAAAATCTATTTGAGCCGAACCGTTATATGAAAAATCCGCCGTTTCAACTATAACGTTGTTAAGGCTCACCCTTGAATTCATAAGGCTGTGAAATCCCGAAGTCTTGAGTTCGAAATAAAGCGCGCTTTCTTTTTTGCTTTCGGATGAAGAGATTCTAAGCAGGCCGTCGCTGTAATCCACGTTAAACTCGCTTAAGGCAAAGTATTTTGCTGCGCCGTTAAACGCTTGCGGAAGCTTGTCGCCGAAAATTTTCGCGGAAGCTTTCAAACGTTTTTCGTTTATGAAATATATGCCTTTCGCGCCAAGGAAGTTATCGTATTTACATTCGATATTAATCCTGTTATCGAAGTTATACTCGATCGCTAGAACCGGCGTTTCAGCCTTGAATGACGCCAATTTCCCGTTAACGGCGCTTAAATTCAAAAGCATATTCTGATTGAAAAGCTTTTTTTGAATGAGCTGATAAAATTTAAAATTATTGAGCTCCGACACGTCTATTGAATTTCCAATGTTTCCGGCCGCTTTAAGGTTAAAAGAAACGCCGGGCTTGGAATTGAAAAGAGTAAAGATGCCCGCCAATAAAATCGGATCCGCAGATTTTACCGGCTTTCCGCGGCCGGGAAAGGTTTTTATGGCGCTGTTATAAAATTTGTAATGCGATATAATTCTATCAGGCCCGGCATAGCCGCTGACGCTTAAATCGTAAAGGCGGCCGCCGAAAAGTTTAGCTCCGCAGCCCGGCGCGCAGAAACGGATCAAAGCGGAAATATCTTCGGAAGCCAGGGCCGAAAAAATCGCGTCGAACTTATAAGTAGCAAGGTCCACGTTTAACGCTAGTGAAGTCTTGACCGCGCCCGCTTGTCTTTCCGGCGTTTCTAACGTGAAATTTAACGCGCCTGGATTGTTTTTGATTTCAAGCCGTCCGGAGGCGATATTTTCAAGCTCATATTTAAAAACGGAAAAATCCGCAGTCGACGCTTTAATCTTATAAATCCGGCCTTTATTGGCTGAAAGCCCGAAATCGAATTCGGCGCGGCCCGGACCGCCGGCTTTTTCATAAACCGCCGTGCCGGAAACCAGTTCGAGTTCGAATGAATTTTCAACGCTCATAAGCTTTCCCGGCTCGACTGATATTTCAGCCTTCTGACGGCCGTTTTTATATTTATATTTAAAACCGAATTTAAGGTCTGACTTTTTCAGATTTTTATCCGGCAAAAAGCCTTCAATATCTTCCAGGTCCGAAAAGCGAATGCCCGACGCGGACGCGTCAAGCTCGCTCTCGTTACGGTTAAAGAAACCTTCCAGTTTTACGTCTTTGCCGTCGTATGCCAGAAGCGCGTTTTTAATCGATATTTCATAATCGGAGATATCGAAGCCGTCCGTTCGGAGTAAAAACTTAAGTTCGGCGTTTTTTAATCCGACTTTTTTTTCACTCTTCGCTGCCACAAAAAATTCGCAGCCGCGCGGCTTTAATTTGAAATCGGACAGGCCTTTGCAGTCGTAATATGAATACGAGCCGTTAAACTCAACGTCAGCCTCTCCCGCGATATTTTTAACGACGCTGTCATGAAATACCGCCTTTACGAAACGCTCGGCTTTATCCAGTCCCATCGAAGAAATTTTTCCGCTGTACTTAATCGTCGAATTCTCGAAATTCAAAGTGACGCTCAATTCCATCCGGCAGTCCGAATTTTTTAATTCTGCGCGCGATTTGATGAAGATTATATAGTCTGTCAAAGGCGTGATTTCGCAGCTTAAATTACGTATAAAACAATCCCATCCGGCGATCGAAAGATTGCCGCCGGACACGCTTATTTTAGGCATTTTAAGCAAAAAGTCGTAATTTTTTACCGCGGCGGGATTTTTAAGAAAAATTTCGCCCAATAGTTTTTTTATGTCGGAAATATTAAGCTCGGGATTCTTAAAATTCAGTATCTGAATTTTGGCGCGCTCTTTCATGCTTTCAATGAAGTCATAGGTGACGTCTATTTCGTTTACCTTCAGGCCGTAATGCCCCGAAGAATGCGAAAGCCCTCTTATGGTAACGGAATCGTGAGAAAACGAGCTCAGCCCGAGATCCACTCTGGCGACCGTAACGTCGCCTCCGATAATTTTAAGCATTTCGGAAGCCATTATTTTTTGGAAAAAATAAGTCTTTACCAGAACCGTAAAAAGAAGCGCAGCCGCCACTAAAAAAGAAATCTTAAAAGACATATAGCTGAAAACCTTGAGTTTCGGCACGATAAAATCCGCCGATTCCTTTAAAAAATTTCTGGCGAATATAGCGAAAACCGCGGCGGCAAACCTGATAAATCTCAAAAACGCCGTAACGCAATGCAGTACAGCGTTTTTTAATTTTATCAGAAAGCCCTTCAAATGTAAGCTTATAAGCTTTATATGCTTAAAAAGCGTATTGAATACCAACATTATAATTTCTTTCTTTCTTCTTCAAAGCGTTTTCGACTTTAGACTGAAGCGAAATGTTATTTTTAAGTTTGTAAACCGAAGTGGTTTCAACCTGCGTATCGTGAGTATCTATCAAATCCACCGAATAAAGGACGTTTTTCTTCCATTTATAATCGACGCCGATGCCGACCTTGGATTTGATTATTCCCATGCGTTTGATTAATTTTCCGCCGCCGTCCTGGCATATCTGAGCGTCCAGCTGGTTTCCGTTGCCTATATTTCTGACTCCCACCAGAAAAGACTTGTCGCCGCTGGAGGTGAGCTTGATAGCCATATCGTTATGGGTCTTTTTATCGTTCTTATCCATCCTGAACGTGTACAAAAGCTTCATGGCTCCGCCTTTTAGTCCCGACAGAATGCGGTCGGCCTTTTTAGCAACGCTAGCTACGGATTTGAGCGATCCCTTGAGTTCGCTTTCGAGCGTTTCATCGGTCAGGATGCCTTTAACCGACGAAGTGGCTTCCTCGACGTTTTTAGATGTTTTACGGAAATTTTCAAGCATTTCCTTTATTTTTTCGGCGGTTTTGCCTTCGTCTTCGATGCGGCTGATAAGTTTGTTGAGGTTAAACGTAGTCTTGTTCATATTGCTGACGAGTTCCGATACGTTTTTCTTGTTTTCGCTTATAAGTTCGTTGAACTCGAACCCGGCGTCGCGGTAGTTCTGAATCAACTCGGTTATATTGGTTTTGTTGTCTTCGATTACCGCCGCCAGGGCTTCGCCTACGTCGCCGAAATCCTTGAGCAGCTCCTCGATGTTGTCCTGAATGCCGTCAATGCGGTCTTCAAGCGACGCCATAAAATTTTTTGCCGAAAGGGTAATTTCATATGCGTTTACGATCATGTTTCTGGAAGAGTCGATTACTTTTTCGTCGCCGAGCACTTTATTTATGGATTCCATGCTTTTGGAAACTTTCTGCATTATTTTTTCGCCTTCGCCGAAAAGCTGTGAAAGCCGCAGCGGTTCTATACCTTTTGCCTCTTCGCCGTCTTTAAAGTATTCGTCCTGCTTTCCGGTTTCGCATTCGGCCATATCCATGCCGAGATATTTTTCGCCCATAAGGCCGGCGGTGTCGATAGTAAAGCGTGTGCATTTCGGAAGCTTTATCTTTTCAGCCACGGAAATGCGTACGAATACGAAACCGCTTTTTATGTCGATGCGTTCGACCTTGCCGACCTTGACGCCGGCGAAAGTGACCTTGGCGCCCTCCAGCAGGCCGTCGACATGAGTGAATTTTACGGTGATATAATACCTTTTATTCAAAAATTGGATGTCTCCTATTATAAATACGGCCGCGGCAAGAAAGCACAGGCCTATAAAAACCACTATGCCGACTTTCATCGCAGATGTTAATTGCATCTTCTTCATCCTCTCATGATATCTTAATTCTATTTAAAATTTATTTTTCTACCGTAACGTGCGCGAGCGTTATGGGCCCTTCTTCGCTGCCGTCGATAAACTGCTTTACCACGGGATTGGTCGAGCGCATTATTTCTTCGCGGGTGCCTACCTCTATTATCTGCCCGTTAAAATGCATGGCGATTCTATCCGCTATGCGAAAGGCCGATTTCATATCGTGCGTAACAAGGATCGTGGTACAGCCGAGTTTTTTATTCATATCCACGGTAAGCTTATCTATAATCGTGACCATTACCGGATCCAGACCCGTCGTCGGCTCGTCGTAAAGCAAAACGTCAGGATTCATGGCAATGGCGCGCGCAAGACCGACTCGTTTTTTCATGCCGCCCGAAAGCTGGGCCGGCTTAAGATCGGCTATGCCGGGAAGCCCAACCAGTTCGAGCTTTTCATTGACGATTTCGTCTATGGCGCTTTTCGAAAGCGTCGTATGTTCCTTGAGGCCGAAAGAAATATTTTCGCCGACCGTCAGAGAATCGAATAAAGCGGCTCCCTGGAACAGCATCCCGAAGCGCTTGCGCATTAAGTTGAACTCGGCTTCGCTGAATTTAGTGACTTCGTTTCCCGCGTAAAAAATCGAGCCGCTGTCCGGAGAGAGAAGCCCCATTATGTGTTTTAGCAATACCGACTTGCCGCAGCCGGAAGGGCCTATTATAACCAGGATTTCACCTTTTTTCACGTCGATAGTAAGGCCCTTGAGAACCTTTTTGGTTCCGAAAGCCTTAAAAAGGTCCCTGACCGAAATTATGGTATCGCCTTTATTAAATTTATCAGCCGAATAAGCCGATTCTTTCATCATCATAATCACCGTTTATAAATTTCTACTGGGCGAAAAAAGTTTCATTCACGTTCACTACGAGAACCGATAAGAAATAGTTGGCCACGAGTATAAGCATTATGGCCAATACCACGGAACTCGTCGTCGATTTTCCGACTCCTTCGGCGCCGCCGTAGGTTTTAAATCCTTTATAGCATCCGACCGTGCCTATAATAATTCCAAAAATAACGGTTTTGGCGAGCCCGCCTATTATATCGCGCACCAAAAGCGTGGATAAAATAGATTCCTTAAAAGTCACCAGGGATATATTCACCTGCATAACCGACACGAATGCGCCTCCCGCGAGGCCTATAGCGTTGGAAAATATAGTGAGAATCGGAAGCATTAAAGCGGTAGCCAGCACGCGCGGCACGAAAAGATACTTAATGGGGCTGACCGCCAGAGTGTGCAGAGCGTCTATTTGTTCGGTGACGGCCATCGTTCCGATTTCCGCCGCCATGGCTGAACCTATCCTTCCGGCGACGACTATCGCGGTCAGGTTCGGCGCGAGTTCCCTCGAAAGCGCGAGCGCGACGATCCCGCCGACATATGACTCGGCGCCCATCTTCATCATCTGATTTCCCATCTGGACCACGAGCACCATTCCGGTCGAAAGCCCGGTTATCGAAACCATAAAAAGCGAATCGACTCCGATCGAAGACATTTGATTGACGAGGTCTTTTAAGTTGACCTGGCCTCTTATCAAAAAAGAAAAGCCGCTTGCGAGCATGAGAGTCATCTCGCCAAGGCCTTTTATCATCGCTTTGATTTCATCTAATAAAAAATTTATCATTGCCGTTTCCACTTCTTTATATTTTTCTTAAAATTATTCTTCACTTTTCATATCGTCTTTTTTTTGATTTTCGACACTATTTTCATCGCATTCGGTTTCGGCGCCGTTATTGCCTATATTTACGGTAAATTGAGCGTTGAAAGGATAAAAAATATATTCGTAGCTTTTATAAAATTTATAATTTTCTTCGCCGGGTTCGGGGTTGTTAGCGTAGTATTGCGACTTCACGCCGGATATCATTTCCATGATCCTGTCTCCTGAAGCCGAAAGCATTTTCAGGCCGGCCGGGTATCCTTCGCAGGCCTTTACGGCGGCGGAAGCTGTTTTTTTGCCTGCGCCATTTTTTGCGGCGCCTTTCGATTTTTCGCGCGGCTCATCGCCGCCGCTTTTACCCTCGCCCGGACGCTGCTGCTGATAGCCGTTAATATCGAGCGACGGCGTTTCGCGGTATTTTTTGATTTCCCTGGCTTTGCCGTCTTTCGGCGTCGAAGACGTGGAATAATCCGTTTCTTCTGCCTGCTGAACCGCAGGTTCGAATTCTATCTTAATCTGATTGTTCCTTTCGCCCGAGTTGAATACCCGCACGAGGTCCTTGAACGAAACGGCGCCTTTGGCCGCGGTAAGTTCAAGAGCGCCGGAAGATTTAGGGCTGAGTTCTGCGCCTTCCGCCGGCATGCTGCTCGCCAGGTAATCGGCGTTGGATATCTTGAGAGTATATTCGCCTTCTTTAATATTCACGGGCACGGGCACGCTGAAAGTTTCCGTAAAAGGCCTTTTGTAATCGCCTTCCACCGTCACGCTCACTTCGACGCTTGCGCCCGGTTCAAAGCGGTCCGAATTTATCGACGCGCCGCTCACTTTGGCGCACGGGCTCTGGCGGCATATTTCAAATCTTACGTCCATGTCGTAAATGTCGGCCTTTTCAAACTGGTTAAGCGCTATGGCGTTCGAAACGTTGAGCATTTCGTCTATCGAAACGCTGGCTATATCGTACAGGTCGTAATAATAATTTTTTCTTTCTATTACGAATTCTCCGCTTCTTTCGCTTCTGCCGGTCATCCTGTATTTGACCGAAGCGAATCCTTCGCCCTGACGGTTTATTCCTTCATCGACGGCCTGCGTGAGGACGGCCTGAAGCAGTTCAGTAAACATAGTCCTGTCTTTTACTATCTGGGCGCCGAATTCTTTAAAAGTGCCGTTATCCAAGTCTTTGACGGCGGCATGCACGCTGGCTACCCGGGGCGCGGTGCCGACGAGACCTGCTATGCCCTCGTTTCTGTCCACCAGAACGCTTCCGCACGGGGCCCCCGGGGCGCCTATTTTAAAAGGCATTTCATGGGAAAAAAAGCAATAGTAAATGTTTGCGGGTGCGAAGAAAAATCCGCAGTCGCCCTTTTTCATAAAAGAGTGCGCGAACGCCAGGAATTTATTGTCTTTTAAGTAAGTAAGCGTACCGATGGCGGTAATGTTGATATCGCCTCTGACGAGCTGAAGAGCTATAGCATGGCCCGGCTTGAGCGACGAAGCTTCGAACTCCGCCGAATCGTCTTTTAAATTAGGCTGCGAATTCATAAGCTCTATGCCGTGACCCTTTTTCTTCATAAGAGTTTTCAATCTATCGTAATTGCGGTCGTTAAGACCGGTAACCACAACCGGCGAAGCGGCGTGGTAAAAAACCATAAATCCTTCGCGGGCAGCGGCTTTCATCAAAGATTCGTCTTCGCTTCCTGACGCATGCATCACGCCCCTGAAGTCTCCGACTACGCTCGATTTTTCTATAAAAAGCATCGCATCGCGCTCGATCAGGCTGTTGACGTCTATGTCGGCTTTCTTATTGTGGATATATTTGAAAAGCCCCATCATTTCTTCAATCGGAGTCATAAGGCCTATGGTGTGATCTGTCATGATCCAGCCCGAAGATATTGCGCCGGCCAGCTTTCCGTCGATATAAACCGGCGATCCGCTCATTCCTGCCGCGATTCCGCCCGATTTCAATATTACCTCGCCCGAAACTCTTACCAGAATCGAAGATCCCGATATCTGCAGGGCTTCGTCGAGTTTGCTGTTTTTAAGTATCCCCAGGACTTCGACATCGAACTCCTCGATATTGTATCCTGAAACTACAGTACGGCCGATCCCTTTCATGCCGGTTTTTATTTCAGAAAGTTTCATCAGGGACTCATCTTCGACTCCGGCAAAACAAAAAGGCGCCGACGCAGACGCGGCCGACACCATTACAAGAGTTAACGCCATAAACAGGAAAATAGATCGAAAAATATCGCAACGGCTCATATAATTAAACCTTTCTATTTAATATTTTCATTTTTAACGGCTGATTTTCATTTTATTTTACGGCTCCGCTCACGCCGATTTTAGCGGTGAGCTCTTTGTCGAAACCGTCTTTAGGCTTGATTACAAGGGCCTGCGATACGGGACGTTCGCGGCCGTCGGAGGGCGAATTCAAAACTTTGCCCATTAAAAAGAATGTCGTAGAACCGCCGCCGTCTAAGTTCATCGCATCCACCGCTCCGAGCCTTTTCATATAGCGCGCGAGTTCTTTAAGCGTCATGCCTGCCGAATTTTTCTGGCGGCCGTCCACGCATACCATAAGTATTTTTTTGTCGGCGGTTATGCCGACCGCCGTGCGCGGCGCTCTGCCGGAAACCACGTCGGATTTGAATTTTTCCGCCTTAGCCTCGATCGTTATGGCGCCGTCTTTAAGAAGGCGCGGGCCGCCGCCTACCGCGAATTTCGCCTTTTCCCAGACCGGGTTCACGTAAAGCTCCATATAAGCTATATCGGTTACGGAAACCTTTTCAAGTTCTTCCGCCATGAAACCGCCGGCGTGAATTACGTAGCCTTCCGGCGGTATAAGAGAGTTGCATCCGCCGATGGCGACCACTTTTTCGTCTACGACCGTTATTTCCAGAGCAGGTTTCGAAGAAGTGCGCGTTTTATTGCCGTATTCCGAAGTGAAAATGATCACTTCATCGTCGCCGGGAGTGCGGTTTATGCCGTCGAGCTCTATATAAGCGGGTTTGTCGGTCTCTTTTTTCTTGTAAAAAAAGCGGGCGTCGAACCGAGGGTTATCGAAGAAAAATTCGTTGTCGTTGGTAACGCCGAAAACGGTGCGGCCGAGAATCGGTTCTTTTACTATTTTTCCCTGATGAACGAGCATTCCCAGCGGCGCGCCCGCCTTGGAAAAAAAAGCTCCGTTAACTGCGGCTATAGCGTTTTTACGGCGCGCCATCGAAGAAACGGTCTCTTTTTTATACATGCAGTCCTGCCCGAAAACCGACTCGATTTCAAAATCGCTTTTCATAAGGTCGAATTCGAGAACATAAGTGGTCTGTTTTTTGTCGTTTTCGGAAATTACGTTTTTATAATAAGTCATTCCGCGAGCGATAACGCTTTTTTCGTCGCCAGTCTGAATTTTTTCGGCTTCGGTTTGCGCCGAAGAGGCGAAAGCTACGCCGGCAAACGATAAACTAAACGTTATGCTTATGAATATGAAAATAAAGAATATTTTATTTATTTTTCCGTCGTTTTTGAAAATCATATTTCTATAATCGGAAAAATAAATAAAAAAATTATAAGTTTTTACCTATTAGGGCAATAATAAATAAAAGACGGGCCGGGAAAAAATGTTATGCGAGCGGAAAGTTTATAACGAACTCGGTGCCGCCGGCGCAGCTTTTTACGTTAATAAACCCGTCGTGCTGAGAAACAATGGCCTGGCAAATTGAAAGCCCCAGGCCGGTGCCTTTATCGGAAGCTTTAGTGGAATAAAACGGCTCGAATATGTACTGCATATCGTCCTCGCTTATTCCGCATCCGTTATCCGTAACGCTAACGCATGCTCTGCCTTCGGAAGCGCTGAGCGCCACTTCGATCCTGCCGATGCAGTCTTTTTTTATGGCCTGAATGGCGTTCGTAATTAAATTGACTAAAACCTGCTCGAGCTGGGATGCGTTGCCTTCGATATAGATTGGGGCGCCGGCCGAGGATTTTAAATCAAGGGTTATCTTTTCATTGTCTTTTAAGTTAATCCTGGAAAGCTGGATCGACTTAGCCGCGACTTCCATTAAGTCTATACGGGTTTTTTTGCCAGGCACGACTTTGGCGTATTCGAGAGTATTGGTTATAATCTGCTGGATGCGCTCTACAGATTCGTCGATCTTGCCGAAATCGATTTCGACGTCCCTTTGAAGCTGAGGATGCGGCAGAAGAAAGTCTTCGAGCTTGATTTGCAGACTGTCTTTTGAAAGCTGGACTATTGTAAGAGGATTTTTGATATCGTGAACGATCTCGGAAACGGCTTTGCCTAGAAAAATCATTTTTTCATTCTGTCTCAGCTGGTTTTCCAGTATCTTTTTCTGGGTGATATCCCTGGCCACCATAACGAGCCCTTCGCCGAATTTTGAGCCGTTCACAATCGGCGAAAGCGTAAACGCGGAAAGGCTGACAATAATTTTTCTATTATCGGAAGCCTTGAGATCGATTTCATAATCGCTTAAAGATTTGCGGGCGAGCACATCGCTTATGAGCGTCTCAAAAGCTCGCGCGTCGTAAAACAGCTTTTGCGCGGATTTATTAATAAAATCCGAAGCTTTATAGTTGAGCGCGCGTTCGGCGCCTGAATTAAAAAGCATAACTTCAAAGCCGTCGTTGATTACAATAATTATATCGCTGGAACTGTTAATGACATTATATAAAAAGTTGCGGCTCGCGGAAAGTTCTATATTTGACTGCAGAAGCTCTTCATAATTTTTAGCCAGCGCCGTCTTCATGGTTTTTCCCCATATTATATGGTATGAATAGCGGTCGTTGGTTTTTCTCAGACGCGCCTGTATTTCGGTTATAAGATTTTTATGGAACCTGAAAGCGGCGTCGGGAAAAGCTCGTGAGAACTGTTCGAAATTGTCGGCGGAAAGTTTTACAAGGCTGGTTTCGCACAAAGCCTCGGCGTTGGCGCTGCGGGCCTGATTGTCAAGAAAAGACATCTCTCCGAATACTTCGTTGTCGGTGAAGTTGGAAATTTCGTGTATGGTGTTATCGGACAGCACGCGGAAAATTTTTACTTTACCGTTGATCACTATGTATAAAGAAGCGCCAGAATCGTTTTCGTTGAAGATCATCTGGTTTTCTTTATATTCTTCATAAGAAGCGTAATTTAACAGCTCTTTAATCTCTGTTTCAGTGAGAGAGCTGAATATACCTATCCTGTTTATATTTTGTATCAATAAAGCGCTCGCTATCAAAATATCACCTTTGTTACTTAAAGAATGGAATTTCCATCGCTCATTATTAAGGCGGGTACTCGCCCCGCCTTAATTAACGATTTATAGTTTTATGATACGTATTATTTTTTTATATTGTAGAAAACTTCGAGGCCGCGGTATTGAGCTACCGTTCCGAGCTCTTCTTCGATCCTCAGAAGCTGGTTGTATTTGGCTATTCTGTCGGTGCGGCAGAGGGAACCGGTTTTGATCTGGCCTGCATTCACGGCGACCGAAAGATCGGATATCGTGGTATCCGCCGTTTCGCCGGAACGGTGCGAAACAATAGCTGTAAACCCGGCGCGTTTAGCCATTTCTATAGCGTCGAGAGTTTCGGTGAGGGAGCCGATCTGATTGAGTTTGATAAGAACTGCGTTGCAGGCTTTTTCGGTTATAGCCCTTTTTATGTATTTAACGTTTGTAACTAAAAGATCGTCGCCGACTATCTGGACTTTATTTCCGAATTTAGCCGTCATTTTTTTAAAGCCGTCCCAGTCGTCTTCGGCGAGACCGTCTTCGATTGAAATGATGGGATACTTATTGATAAGCATTTCATAATATGCGATCATTTCGTCTGTGGTTTTTTCTTCTTTGTTTTCGGATTTATAATTGAGCGTATATTTTTTCTTTTCTTCGTTGTAGAAGCTGGAAGCCGCTGCGTCGAGGGCTATGAATATATCTTTTCCGGGTTTGTATCCGGCTTTTTCGATAGCTTCGACTATAACTTTAATAGCTTCTTCGTTATTCGGAAGATTAGGAGCGAATCCGCCTTCGTCGCCGACGCTGGTGGCATATTTTCTGGATTTGAGTATCGCTTTGAGGTTATGGAAAGTTTCGGCGCCCATTCTGAGGGCTTCGGCATAAGTCGCCGCGCCGGCGGGCATTATCATAAATTCCTGGATATCTACGTTATTATCGGCATGAGCGCCGCCGTTCATGACGTTCATCATGGGAACGGGAAGCTCTTTGGCGTTAGTGCCGCCGATGTACTGATAGAGCGGAAGGCCGAAATAGCTTGCGGCCGCGCGCGCGCATGCGAGCGAAACGCCGAGTATGGCGTTTGCGCCGAGTTTGCTTTTATTAGGGGTGCCGTCGAGCTCGATCATGGTTTTATCGATTAAAGTCTGCTGCGTAGCGTCAAGGCCTATTATTTCAGGGGCTATGATCTCGTTGATATTTTTAACCGCGTTAGTAACGCCTTTGCCTAAATATCTTTTTTTGTCGCCGTCGCGAAGCTCGAGAGCTTCGTTAACGCCGGTGGAAGCGCCTGAGGGAACAGCGGCGCGGCCTATTTCGCCCGAGCTGAGTATTACGTCCACTTCGACCGTAGGATTTCCTCTGGAATCCAATATTTCACGAGCTTTGATTTCAACTATCTGTGTCATTTCTGTCTTCCTCCATCAATATTTTTTTGATTCTCTTATCTCTTTATATTTTTTTAAGATTTTCAGCTATATTTTTTTATGATAATATTTTAACAAAATTGTTTGTAAAATTCAACACAAAAATTACCGCGGCAAAAATAATATTGAAATTTATTGCAGGCTGTGCTAGAATTATTTCATTTAATAAAGCCGGAGAGAACTATGAACGCACTTATAGTAGACCAGGACCGCGAAGCCGCGGAATCGATAGCCGGGATATTATCCGGCGCGGGATTCCGGCCGGTCTGCCTTAATTCTTACGACGACGCGCTGGACCGCATTTTAAATAAAGAGCCGGCGATGGTATTCGCTCCGGCTTTCTGCCCGGCCTCCGACATTTCGGTATTCATAAGCAAGATAAGGTCTTTCGACGACCCGGTCAAATCGAAAACCCCCGTAATCTGCGTTTCATGCGTACCGATGGAGATTTTTTTCGATTCGGCGGCCGGCCTGGACATCTTCGGCTATATCGAAAAACCCGCCAGCGCTCCGGAAGTCGTTATCGTCGCGCGCAAGGCGGCTTACTACATCGGCGGATTGCAATAGACAAATTTATCGCAATACGCTTGACATTTTAACCTACTTATATTACAATCTCTTTTTATAATGACTACAAGCGTTTTTAATTCTAAAAATCTGCACTACTTTTTCGAGCCGCTCATTTTAATCGGCGCGATTCTGCTCATAAACTATAATTTTTTCGGCTCCGATATAGGCTTTTTAAATGTTTCCTTCCATCCCTTCTGGCTGATAATATTATTTATAGTGCCGCGCCAGAAATATCCGTTCGGAATCATAACCGTTTTAATAACCGCGGCAAGCTATTTCATCATTTCTTACGCAAGAAGCGGCTCCGGCCTTATCGCCTTCGTCGGTGAACCTTCAAATATCAAACTGACGGCTCTTTTTGTAATAATAGGCTATTACCTGTCCCTGATACGGGAAAATTATGATTATGAGCTTGGCGTTTTAATGCAGAAAAACGCGGCGCTTGAAAAGCAGTTAAACGACGTGAGGGAAATAAACCTCGGAATCAACGAGGAAGACCGTAAAAACGCGCTCAAGATTTTCGAAACTTCCACCACCATAAAAACCGTATATAACGCGGCGAGTTCTCTCGCGTCTTTCGACGAGGACGAGCTTATCGAATCGCTATGCGATCTCATACATAAGTTCTGCGATTCCAAAGCGTTCGTTTTATATAAAATAGTCGAAGGCACGAAGCTTATAATAGCGTCCGAAAGGATAGACGAAAAATATCGCGGCGGATTTGATTTCGTTGCAAATATAAACGACGATGCGATAATAAGCGAATCGTATTCGAGCGGAAAAATTTACACGATGCTGGATGTAATAGATAAGAACATGAAACACGTCGTAAAATCCGACGTCAAGATTTCGTGTCCGATTAAATTTAAAGACAGCGGGGAAATTTACGGTTTCATAGTATTATACGAACTCGAATTTTCCAGAATGAATATGGAAACCATAAATATTATAGAACTAATCGCCGGCTGGACAGAAAGCGCTCTTATAAAATCCAGGCAGATGAGCGAAGTGAAATCGAAAAATATAGAAGACGATCTTACGCTAGCTTACAAATACGACTATTTCAAAAAAAGAATGTCCGAAGAATACAGGCGCGCCCAGCGTTATAATTTCGATCTTTCCACGCTTCTGGTTAAAATAGCCAATTACGATTCTATCGCCGAGCAAAGGCGCCCCGAAATATTAAGGCTGCTCGCCATATTTTTAAAAACTATAGTACGCGACGTGGATATAGTATCAAGATTTAAAGACGAGCATTTTTTATCATGCCTTTTGCCTTCAACCGATGAAAAGGGCGTGCTAATACTGATAAAGCGCATAAACGCCGCGCTTCCGGCGTTTTTAAAAAACGCGGCGCTGTCGGGCGACAGCATAAAGCTCGACTATAATTATAAAGTGCTGTTCCATAAAAAATAGCCTTACGCCAGGCATTAAATTTTGAGTATATACTTAATCATAAAATAAAAGGAGCCGTCATGATTAAAAAGGTTACGTTGTCTTTGATTCTGCTTTTGTTTTTCACGTCCTCCGCCCTTGCACTGGACCACACGCTTACATTAAAAACCGGATTCAATTTCGTAAGCTTCAAAACGGCCATTTCGCTTACGCCGTCTCAATTTAAAGCCCTCAATGCTTCCATAGAAGATATTTATTTGTTCAGCGCCGCGGCCGGAAGTTTTCTGAGCGCGAACGAAGGCACGCTTTCGTCGCTGGCCGCCGGAAAGGGGTATATCGTAAAAAGCTCCTCGCCTTTAACCATAAGCGTAACCGTATCGGGCGGCGAACTTTCGGCCGCAGGCAATATCTCGCTGAAAGCCGGCTTCAACCTTGTGGGTTTTTCAAAAGTACCGGCCGAATCGATTTCTTTCACTCAACTTATGAATAATTACACTGACGTAAACGGTATTTACAAGTGGAGTCCGGCGGCCGGCTCTTTTATTCAGGTTCTGCGTAATGAATCGGGTCAACCTGTTCCTCTGGACGGAGCTGATCCAAAATTCTCGGCGGGCGAATCATATTTTATGAACATGAAAGCGGCGAGCGCCATAAACTACGACGGTTCGACTATAATTGTAGGCGATAACCCGGTCGTAACGCCCGTTCCATCCAATTTAACGCTTTCGGTCTCAAGCGACAGCGTCCAGATAAACTCGGCGTATGATCTAAGCTCGATCAAAGCCGTAGCGTCGTATTCTGACAATTCAACCAAAGAAGCTGCAATAACATGGGTTTTAACCTCCGGCGGCGGCTCGCTCACACAAACCGTTTACACGGCTCCCTCGGCCGCCGGCTCTTCTTTACTTACCGCGTCATTCACCGACGGCGGAAAAACCGTAACCGCCGGTTTAAGCTTAACGATAGTTAACGTTCAGGCCGCAGCACCGGTATTCGCTCCTGCCGCCGGCACATACGATTCCGCTCAGAACGTAACGATAACTTGCTCCACTGCGGGCGCTTCTATCTATTACACGACCACGGAAGCGAACCGACGACGGCCAGTTCTTTGTACGGCTCGCCGATCGCCATAAGTTCGAGCGCCACCATTAAAGCCGTAGCCGTAAAAGCCGGCATTTCAAATTCAAGCGTCGCGAGCGCCGAATATATAATAAACATTCCCCAGGTTCCCCAGCCTTCGACCGCGGATATTTACACCGACACCGTTATTCCGGAAATCGAAATCGCCGGCGGCGGAGTTCAGGCGAGCCCCGCGCCCACGGGCAGCGTTTACTATTTCGGAAGCGCCACTCAGACGCAGGCAAAGTTAGAAAGCGATATAAAAACGGACGATAATATCAAATACGAACAAACGGTAAAACGCTATATGCGCGTTTCCGGCACGGCGACACCTATAAGCGGCGGCTACACCGACCGCTTTTATCATTCGGTCTTATTCAGCGTGGTCGACAGCGCGAAAAATAAAATAGGTTCGTTCTCGATACCGGTAGACGGACAAAATAAGTTTGACGGTTATATTTATTTCACCCAAACCGGAACATTTACCATTTACACATACCGTTCGAGAAACGATACGCTTTATCCGAGGGCGCCTTCCTATATGGTTTCCGAAAACCAGAGCACACTCGCTTTCAACGTAACATGCAGCGAAGCGGTTCCTTCCAATCTCGTCTATCTTCTGCCTTCGCGCGACGTCAATTGCGGCAATAAATACGTAAGGGATTACGCTAAATATCTTACCAAAGACCTCTCAACCGACACGGAAAAAGCGAAGAAAATTTTCGAATTTCTTGTCAGCGGCGATTCCGCGGGTAAATTTTACTACAATTATTACGACGACCCTGAAATGTATCCGGGTTATCTGAGCAACCCCTGGAATTCCATATTCATGCCTTCGCACTTTCTGGTAAAACGCAGGGGCGTCTGCAACGATTTTTCGGAATTGTTCGCCGCCATGTGCCGTACGCTCGGCATGCAGGTAAAACGCAAATCCGGCGACGACAGCACCGGGGCGGGCCATCAGTGGAACCTTCTGTACCTCGACGGCTCCTGGAAAAGACTCGACGCCACCTGGGCAAACAACAATCCCAATTCTTATAAAAATTACGCGGAGTTTTATCCGGAATTCAAGGCTACGGAATTCGTCACGGAACACGATAATAAATATTCTTACAATACCTCCGAAGAATATTGATCGCAGTCCGGGCCGAAACGCTATAAAGCCCCTTTAAAAAGCCTCGAAAAGAGCCAAAAAACATTTGATTTTTGGCTCTTTTTATGATAAGCTTGCTCGAGTCGCGTTTTTAAAAATATAACGTCAGGATTTGTTAATCATGGCCAGTGCATCCGATCAAATATTATCCCTTGAAGTTCCGGTCCTTGCGGCCCAGACGGCGGCTTTCGCCGTCAGCGCGTTTTTAGGCGCGCCTGTTTTATTCATAGTTTTTCAGGCGGCGATAGCCTGCGCGGTATATTTTAACTATAAAGCCGCAATTTCCAAAACCGACCTTCCGGACTTCTACTATTATATTTCAGTCATATTCAGCCTTCCGTTCATATGTTTTCAAATGATCAAAAAAACAGTTAAACTCATTTCCGACGCGCTGGATGAAGAATCCGAAAAATCCGCCATAAAAGAAGATATCGCAAAACATATAAAAGCCGACTGGGATTCTTACGTCGAGTTAAAAACGTTTAAATACGCCCATTCGTCACTTGCCTCCAACGCGGTTCCGATAGTCGATCTTCTTTCCGGCGACGATATCGAAATTAAGCGCAAATCGGTTATCATACTGCACAAACTCAAGACCGTAAAATCGATAGCGCTTCTTAAAAAAGCGCTGTCCGACTCTAACGTGGAGATTAAATTCATGGCGGCCTCCGCGCTTTTAAACATAGAAAACGATTTTAAAGAGCGCATCAAAAATCTGGAAGAAGAAATAGCGCGCGCCGAAGAAGATAATTATCCCATGCTGCACGAGCTCCGTTACAACCTCGCCGCGGTTATTTCCAAATATTTGATGAGCGGCCTTCTTGACAATATCGGACAAAAAAAACTCAGCGAGCTTATGCACTATCAGCTTAACTCCGCCATAGCGGAAAATAAAAATTATATCGAAGCCCAAGCCCTTCTGGCTGGCGAATATTTCAAAAAAGCCATGTATAAAGAGGCGCTTGAAATAGTCGAAAACGCCCTAAAAAATCCCGCGCTGGTCGGCAGCTCCGAAGACGTTAAAATATCGCTCGTCACGCTTTTATGTGAAATACATTACGCTTGCGGCGATCTGGAAAAGCTCGGCCGCGCATGCGCGAGCGTCAAAAATTACCTCAGCGCAGAGGTCCTGAAAAAACGCCCGGAACTAATCGATTTTGAAAAATCCGTAAAATACTTCGCCGAATCCCGTTCCGGATCGACGAAAGGCGGAACGGCCAATGGATAGGGAAGAACTTCTTAAACTGATCGAAGACCTTAACTCGCCGGATAATTTAATCAGAAACTTTTCGGCCAATATTTTTTTAAATTTAAAAGACGAAAGCTGTATCTCTTTTTTGTACGATATAGTCAAAAATTCAAACGCTTACGTAAAGTCTTTATTTCTAAAACTTATCGCCTCGGGCAAAAAAAGAAGCCGCAAAAAATATCTAATGTCGATGCTCGGCGACGGCGACGCTTCGATAAGGGCCGAAGCCGCGGCTATCATAAAAAAAAGCGCGCGTCTTTTAACGCCGGAAGATTATATCAAGATGCTGCGACCGGGTCTTTCGCAAACCCGGCTCGCCGCTCTGGAAACGCTTATCGAAAATCCCGACGAATCAATTAAAAATGAGATAATCGCCCTGTTTTTCAATTCAATGCCGCCATCGGAAGAGCTCAATCTTTTTGAAGCCGCCCTGAAATATTTCTGCCTTCACTCGCCCGACGATAAAAACGCCGGCCGCAAATACCTCGCTCTTATGCAAGAGGCTTTTAAGACGGGAAGGCACGACGTATTAAAAATTTCGCTGAAATATTCGCGTTTTCTAATAAACGAAGCCGAAATGCTCGCGATTTACCGCGGCTGTATTCACAAGTACGGCGGCGGGGCCGACGAAGCGATTATAGCGTCCGCGCTGGAATTTAAAACGCCCGAAACCGAAGAATTTCTGGCGCAATTCATTTGCGACGGCGACATCGAATGCACGCTGCGCCGTAAATGCATTGTAAGGCTCATAAAATCCGGCTCCGCGAACCATATAATAAAATGCCTCAAGGCCGTGGCCGCATGCCCGCAGCATTCGATAAAATTTTTCGCGTATAACGCGCTTTTCGATATAGGCGGCGCAATTTTGAGCCCGATTTTAAAAGAGCTCATTCCCGCGGCAGCTTTAAAAACCGAAAAAATCGAATATCTGACGCTGCTCAGTCTGGCCGTAGTCAAGACTCAGCAGAACCTCCGATTCATAATCGATACTTACCGCGGCGCCGGCGACTGCGAAATAAAATCGGCGGCGCTCGAAATAATTTACCGCAACAACTTCGCTTCGATGGTCCCGCAGGATTTTTTAAACGAATTAGCGCTCGATATCAAGAGCGAAAAAAACGCCGGCATAAAATATTCGGCAATACCGCTTCTGGTAAAATATCTTTCTCCAAACCATCTCGAAGCTTTTTTCGCCGCGTGCCAAAAAAATCCCGTCGACTACGGCCTTTTTTGCGAAGCGTATATAAAAAGGGCCAAAAGTCCCGAAGCTTCCGAATCGGAAAATTATAAATTTTATAAAAAATTCATTTCAAGTTTATTCCAAAGCAGGAATATAGACGCCATAGCCGCGGCCGCCGTCACGGCCCCATACAGAGGCGTCGTCGATTTCATCCACGAGTACGTCGGCGCTCTTAATTTAAACCGAGGCGGACTTTATGCCGCCGTAGTCAGAAAAGTTATAATCGCCGCGCTGAAAAACGCGCCGGATTCTCCCAAACGCTTTCTGCACAGCGCTGAAAAAAAGAACTTAGCGATATATATATCGCTTCTAAAAGAAGCCGCCACAAAAGACGCGCTTAAAGCCCTGGCGTCGTTTTTTTTCGGGGCCGAAGACTTTCGCGGCGGAGAAGATACGCCCGAAGAGACAAGAATAAGCTTCGCTCTGAAGGACGCGATACACCTTATAGTCAAAAGCAACATTTTAACCATCTTCGAAGTCGCGCGTTGGCCGGAATTCGGAAACCGCGCATTTTCGGCTTTGATAACCGGCGCTTTCATAAGCGCTTTAAAGGAGCTCGAACCCGGCGCCGGCCCTTCTTACGCGGCGCTTTATTCTAAAAAACCGGCTTTGCTTGAATTCTACAGGGCCGTCTCTAAAAATCTGAACCTGGAAGATAAATTCTGTTTTTATAATATACTTCAAAAAGCCGGCGGAGAAGCCGCGCTGGATATCATTAACGAACTGGGGTAAAAAATGGTCGATATCTGTTTGATCTGCGAGGGCACATATCCGTACATAACCGGCGGAGTATCCGCATGGACGCATAATCTTATAAAAGACTTCCCGAATTTCACGTTCGGCGTCGTTCATATTTCTTCTAAAATCGACTATTTCAGGCAGTTCAAATACGAGCTGCCGCCTAACGTCATTGAATATATCGAAATTCCCATCCACGAACCGATAATCGACTCCGACGGCGGCGCGGAAATGAAATCCGACGCGTTCGATTTTTATTCATTTCATCAGGAACTCAAAAAGGGCGACCACACGCGTTTCGCTCAGATATTAAAGCGCGTTTCGCCCGAAGGGTTCGGCGATGAGGAAATAAATTCCGCCGGTCAAGGGAAAATAACCGGTGAAAAAATACTCTATTCGAAGGAATCGTTCGACATAATCACCAATCTTTACAGGCAATGCGGCCTCAACACCTCCTTTATAGACTATTACTGGACGTTTAGAACCACTCACCTCCCGCTGCTTCAGATTTTAAACGCCCCGATTCTAAAGGCTTCCATTTATCACCCGGTTTCCACAGGCTACGCCGGACTTTACGCCGTAACCGCCAAGATCAAGACGGGCTCCCCGATCATACTCACCGAGCACGGCATATACACGGTCGAGCGTAAAATCGAAGTCGCCGAAGCTTCCTGGATGCTCGACGAAGGCGGTGGTTCTCTTAAACTTCAGGCCCAGCTCGGCAAGATCAAAGACTTCTGGATTAAAATTTTTGATTTTTTATCGAGGCTCACCTATAAATACGCCGACGAACTCATATCGCTTTACTCGGAGAATAAAAAAATGCAGGTGTCGCTCGGCGCCGACGCCTCGCGCATACTGCTCATCCCAAACGGAATCGACATCGAAAAGTTCGAAAATCTCAAAGGCCGAATGGGCGGTGAAGACGCGACGCTCAAGGTCGGTTTCGTAGGGCGCGTGGTCCCTGTAAAAGACGTGGAGACCTTCGTAAAAGCAGCCAAGTTAATAAACGATTCCATAGACAACGTCGAATTTTATATCATCGGCCCGGACGACGAAGACGCCGAATACGCGCGAGAAATAAGAAATCTGGTAAGCGCTCTGGATCTGGCTACCGCTATAAAATTCACCGGCCTCGCCAATACGTCCGATTATTATAAAATAATCGACGTTCTGGTGCTTACTTCAATAACCGAAGTTCAGCCCCTGGTGATTCTGGAAGCGTTGATAGCCGGAGTTCCCGTTGTCGCCACGAACGTCGGCGCCTGCCGGGAAATGCTCCACGGAGATTCTCCGGAAGATAAAGCCATCGGACAGTGCGGCATTATAACCGCCATAAAGGCGCCTGAAGAAACGGCCGCCGCCGTAATTAAAATATTGAAAAATCCCGCGTTATGGCGCGAAATGGCTATAACCGGCCAGAAAAGGGTCAGGCGCTACTATCAGAAAAAACACCTTTGCGCTCAGTACCGCCGTCTTTATTACGGCATGCTGGCCGCAAGGATCAAAACCATTAAAAATTGACGGACCGCGGCGGCTGCCGTAAAAAGCCGCGCTGGAGGTAATTATGGCCGGTATCGGCTTCAAGCTTCAAAATTTATTAAAAGACGAGTCGTTCATAAGCCGCATAAAAGCTTATTCATACGCCGCCGTAATATCTTCGGGGCCCTGGATTTATTCGCTTTTATCGTTTCTGGCCGTCAGCTTTTTCGTAACGTCCGAATCCGGAATGGATAAAATATTTCAGGTAAGCGTGATATACGTTTTCGCCTTCTCACAGGTTATTTCCGGCGCCTTCCAGCTTGGAGCCACGCGCATAATCGCCGATTATATTTACGAATCCAGGTTCGAAATGATACCGGGCGTCTATCTCGGGGCTATCGCATGTTTAGCTCCGCTGCTCGCGATTTTCGCCGCCGCGGTTTTTTCCGGCGCCGGAATCGGCGCCGCCTACGCGCTTATATCTTCGATTTTATTCGTCCTGACGGGACTCATATGGATACAGCTGATTATTTTGACCGCCTGCAGGGATTTTAAAACCATCACATATCAATTCGCCATAGGCTTCATTATTTCATCGGCGATTTCAATAACTCTAGGGACGCGTTTCGGGCTGATTTTTTATCTTGCCGGCTTCACCGCCGGAATTTTATATATTTTCCGGGCCATGCATATCCAGATATTAACCGAATTCAAATCCAGAGCCAGTAAGGTCCGCTCCGCGCCGGGCATATCTAAAATAAATAAATATCTTCCCCTCATAGGCGTGGGGTTTTTATTCAACGCCGGAATATGGGCGGATAAATTCGTTTTCTGGTTTATAGGCGGAAACCGCGTCTGCGGGTTCTTATACGAAAATTCCGTTTACGACAGGATGAACCTGGTGCTCATAGTAATTTTAATTCCGGTCATGGCCGTTTTCACGCTTACCGTCGAAACCGATTTCTACGTTAAATTCAGAAATTTCTACAAATCTATCGTGGAAAAAGAAAGCCTGGACTCCATAAACTTAAACCTTTCAAATATGAAACGCTCCATTTTCAAAGGCGCCAATTCGATACTCAAAGTCACTTTGCCGCTGGCGTTTTTAATTATGGTCTTTTCTCGCCAGATAATCGAAACCCTTAAAATGCCGGTGGAATATCAGCTCAACTGGTGCGTTTTCACTCTCGCCGCCGTCATACACGCTTTTTTTATGCTTTCGCTCATTCTGCTCATGTATTATGATTTTTTAAGCTACACTCTCAGGGCGGTAATCGTTTTTTTCACGGCCAACGTAACTATAAATCTTCTCGGCGCTTTATTCATAGGCCCTAAATTCATGGGTTACGGCTTTTTAATTGCCGTAACCGCCGGCTTTTCGGCGGGGGCTTACTATCTTAAAGACGCGATAGACAATTTACTTTACCACACTTTTTCACGCGAACGGGTTCCGGGCGAGATCGTAATCAAGCGCTCGGCGCCAGGTTTCAGGAGGTGACGGCGAATGCACGACGGCAAAACGAACCCCGCTCACGGCGGCCGCGGCAAGGAAAAATGCTTGCCGGCAGAGGCTGATTTGTTTTTCGACATACACTGCCATGCGATGAACATGAGCCACCCATGCATGATAGCGTTTTTAACGCGCTGCGCTAAAGCTATAAAAGAGTTAACGCTGAAAGAGCTTATGAGTTCGATCAATTCGCTTACCAAGATTAAAATAATACGTGAGCTCTTCGAAATGGCCGGCTCCTATAAAGAAGCCAAAAATCTTCTTTCGGTAATGGAAAACGACACCGGCAGCGTTTTTTTATTGATGGAAGACTGTCTTCTGGGCAAATACGGCTTCGATCCGCCCCTGCTCGACAGGGAAAACGGGCTTTTTATCGGCGGTTCGGCGTATAAAAAAGCCGTACTTACGCCTTTGATTATGGATTTCGGAAGCCCGGCGCAGCAAAAGCTCGACACGTATTACAGCGTCCCGGCCAAAAAGCCCGTTACCGAACAAATTATAGATTTATTCAACGGGATCAATAAATATCTGAAAAAAAGCGAATGCGGTTTTTTCGAAATCTACCCATTTCTCGGCGTCAATACGCGAAATTATACCCGGAAAAAATTGGAAGCCGTATTAAATCAATATTTCGCCGGTTTCAAGCCTTCGCGGGCCTCTCTAATGGATAAATCCGGCGCTTTTTCGGGAGACGTAAAAAAACTCGGCGCGCATAGTTTTGCCGGCATAAAAGTGTATCCTCCGTTAGGGTTCGATCCGTGGCCGGAAAACGAAGCGGACGAACTCGAAAAAGTCAATATTTTATATTCGCTTTGCGAAAAGAATAAAATACCCGTAACCGCGCACTGTAACGACGAAGGCTACGCCACCTGCGGCGCCGCGGAAGCGGAATTATATACATCGCCGGCCCGCTGGGAAAACGTCCTTAAAAATTATCCGGCGCTCAAATTGAATTTCGCCCATTTCGGAAGAAAGGCGCTGGCGCCGTTTTCGGACTGGTCCACGCGTATATGCTCTCTTATGTATAAGTACGAAAATGTTTACGCCGATCTTTCGTTCAACGGATTCGACCCGGCGTATTACGTCGGCCTAAAAGCTTTTCTGGAAAAACTGCCGCATAAAATGTCGAAAATAGTTCCGGATAAAATATTATTCGGCTCGGATTTCATGATGAGCCTTTTAAAAATAGAGTCCTACAGCAAATATTTAAGCCATTTTTCGGCCAGCGCGCATCTCGACGCGGAAACGAAAAAAGCCTTCTGCTCGGTCAATCCCAATCGTTTCCTGTTCGGATAATTAAAAATCGGCGCTTTTAATTAAAATAAAAAAGAGGCGTTTCGCAATCCTTGATTTCGAAACGGCCTCTTTTTTTATTTGATCGATTTAATTTATTGCCGCTTTAATTCGATCCGCCGACTTTAGTGACCTGCCAGCTGCCTTTTACAGTTAAGCCGTCGGTTTCATAAAAAGAGCCGCTGGCGCCGCTTGATGTAAAAGTGCCGCTGAATTTATGAAAATTATTTAATTTAATGCTGAAATCGGCCGCGCCGGCATTTGTCACCGTTCCGCTGCCGGATATCATAGTCGGCGGGACGTTTGAATTATTCGTGCCGTTAGCCGCCAGCGCCCCCTGGGTCGTAACCGTTATTACGAACGTTCCCTGCGGAGCGCCGAAAGTGCCGTTAAACGTACCGTTGTATGTGCCGGCAAAGGGGTTTTCGACGGGGTCCACAACCGGCGGAACGATATTGGCGCCCATCAAAATGCTCGTACCGTCATAGTTTATCTGCACATCCTGGGTCAAATTGAAAAAATACGATTCACCCGCGTTAATCGACGGATCGGTGCCGTCTATTTTAACCGGAACCCCGCTTTCGCGGACGACCTGTATGAAGCTGCCGGCCGCCGCATTCCATTTATAGAGCCCCTGAATAAATGAATAAGCGTTCATTAATTGTGTAAAAGTATTGGCCGAAGGCAGTTTGGAAAAACCGACCAGGTTGAATCCGCTTTTCAAGCTTATATTTCCTATAGTTCCGGGCGAAGAGCCGGAAACGGTCACGCTTATATTCGACGACGCCATGTTTTTGACGATATATCCTTTTCCGGCTGCAAGCGTAGTGAGCGTTCCCTCGCTCAGGCTCAAAAAGCTGCCGGCCGCCGCGCTGTATAAATACATATCCTCTATCGACGCGTTTAGAGCTTTAAAACCAGATGGAGTAAGCGTTACGGCCGAGGTAAAGCTTATAAAGTTAAACCCGGGCTTCAGAGTAAAGGTTTCCGCCAGGGCCCCCGACGATAAAACAAGCACCAAAACCGTAGCAATTATTATTCTTTTGAGCATTTTGCCTCCTTTATTTTATATATGGCTCTTTTTATAAAACATCAATAAGTCGAGTAATATATATCGCCCAGGTGAACGCTGCTGCCCTGGCCTCCGCCTATCACCCACATTTTATCGTTAAAAACAGCGCCGGCCGAAAACGCTCTGCCGGCGGAAATGGTATTTGTCATCGCCGGCTTGCTCCAGTTTACTCCGTCAGACGAAGACCATACCTCATTACTATAGCCAACCGTTTCCTGACCGCCGACTATCCACATCTTATTTCCATAAACAAGGCACTTGTGGCCCTGGCGAGCGCTAAACGCCGCAGCCGAAGTCTCCTGCGTCCACGTAACGCCGTCGGGCGAAGACCAAACGTCGTTTTTAAAAGCTGTCGAGCTTATCGCGCCGCCTATTACCCATAATTTGTTATTGAAAACCACGCAAGAATGATAAGCCCTGCCGCCAAAACCCGCGTTTGAAGTGACGGTTTGCCAGTTCAAACCGTCCGTGGAGCTCTGCACGTCGGAAAGATAACTGCCGTCGCCGTAACCGCCGATCATGTACATTTTATCGTTAAAAACCACGACCGCATGACGTGCTCGTCTCGAAAATTTGCTGGTCGATATAGAAGCGACTTCGGTCCACGCCACGCCATCCGAAGATGACCATACATCGTTGAGATCCGCGAACGCCGTAGCCGAATAACCTCCGATAATCCAGAGCTTGCCTGCATAAGATACCGCCGCATGGTTGATTCTTGCGTAAAACGCCGCTGCGTTATTAGCCTTGATTTCGGTC
>JAKPTH010000661.1 GCA_029571125.1 bacterium | reverse complement strand
GAAGAAGAAGGGCGTCTCGTATGCAGATGTTTCGGCGTAACCGAAGACAAGATACAAAAGCTCGCGCTGGAAAACAACCTTCACAACGTAGAAGACATAACCAACTACACTAAGGCCGGCGGCGGCTGCGGCGCGTGCCTTCAGGACATTCAGGACATACTCGACGCCGTATGGCATAATAAAAAAGAAAAAGCTCCGGCGGCTGAAGCGCCAAAACCCGAAGCGGCTAAAAAATTGACTATGGTTCAAAAAGTAAAGCTGATAGAAGAAACTCTCGAAAAAGTCATCCGCCCTTCGCTGAATCAGGATGGCGGCGATATAGAGCTTATCGATATCGATAAAAATAAAATTTACGTAAAACTGCTTGGAATGTGTTCTCACTGTCCGTCATCGTCATTTACGATTAAATCATTCGTTGAAACCAAATTAAAAGAGTTCGTATCGCCCGATATCGAAGTTCTGGAGGAGCAGGCCAATGATTAATAAAGCCATATACGTAGATAACAACGCCACCACGCCTATCGCGCCTGAAGTATATCAGGAGATGATTCCGTATCTTACTCAGTATTACGGAAATCCATCTTCCATACATACGTTCGGCGGCCAGCTGGCATCGAAAATAGACGAAGCGCGGCAGAAAGTAGCTGATTTACTGGGCGCGCTCGCCACCGAAATAGTTTTTACGTCCTGCGGCACAGAATCGGACAACGCCGCCATACTTGGAATTCTGTCGTCGAACCCTTCAAAAAAGCATATAATAACTACTAAAGTGGAGCATCCCGCTATTTTAAACCTTTGCCAGCATCTTGAAAAGAACGGATATGACGTCACATATCTTTCGGTGGATAGAAGCGGCGCGTTGAGTCTCGACGAGCTTCAAAAGTCCATGCGTCCAGATACCGCGATAGTTTCGGTAATGTACGCCAACAACGAAACGGGCGTAATTTTTCCAATCGAGCAGATAGGAAGAATAGTCAAATCCCGCGGTTCCATGTTTCATGTTGACGCCGTTCAGGCCGTGGGCAAAATACCGATAGACCTGTCAAAATCTTCGATAGACCTGCTTTCTTTATCCGGCCATAAGCTACACGCGCCAAAAGGCGTGGGCGTGCTTTATATAAGGCGCGGAACCATGATAAGGCCGTTTATAATAGGCGGGCATCAGGAGCGCGGCCGCCGGGCCGGAACCGAAAACATAGCTTCGATATGCGCTCTAGGCAAAGCCGCCGAGCTCGCCCATAAAAACATAGCGGACGAAAATAATATAGTAAGAAAGATGCGCGACCGTCTTGAAAAAGGTTTACTGGAGAGAATACCTTATACTTTCGTCAACGGCGACACGATCAACAGGCTTCCGAACACGACCAATATCAGCTTCGAATATATAGAAGGCGAATCTATTCTTCTGCTTTTAGACCAGCACGGCATATGCGCGTCATCCGGGTCGGCTTGCACTTCAGGATCTTTGCAGCCTTCGCACGTTTTAAGATCCATGGGAGTTCCTTTCACGGCGGCTCACGGTTCGGTAAGGTTCAGCCTGAGCAGATACAACAACGACTCGGAAATAGATAAGATACTCGAGGTTATGCCGGCTATAATATCTAAATTAAGGGCGATTTCGCCGTACACTCCAAAAGCTAAATAGCCTGCGGCGTTCGCAGTCGGTATTTTAATGAAAGGAGGTTTTAGTCATAATGAGCGCTACTAATAAAAAGAAATTCAGATTAACGTCGCTTGCCGCTTGCGCGGGTTGAGCCTCTAAATTAGGTCCGGGCGACCTTAAAAATTTAATAAAAGACATGCCTGTAAAAATCGACGAGAACCTCCTTGTCGGCTTTAACAATTGCGACGACGCCGCCGTTTATAAAATAGATAACGAGCGGTCGCTGGCGTTTACGGTGGATTTTTTTACGCCGGTAGTTGACGATGCCGCCGATTTCGGCCGCATCGCGGTGGCCAACGCTCTGTCAGACGTTTATGCCATGGGCGGCATTCCTTTTCTTTCGCTAAACGTAATGGGTTTTCCGCTGGGAAGCGCGCCCGATCATATTTTCAGCGATATACTCAAAGGCGCTGCAGAAAAATCAATGGAAGCAGGGGTAGTAATAGGAGGCGGCCATTCGGTACGCGACAAAGAGTTAAAGTTCGGCCAGGCTGTTATAGGTTTTGTTAACAACAACGAAATAATAGATAATTCCAGCGCCAGGCCGGGTGATTATATAGTGCTGACAAAGCCTATAGGCACAGGGATAGTCACGACCGCCAAAAAGCTGGACGGCAAAGTCAAGGCTAAAACATTCAAGCAGGCTATTGAAATCATGCAGGCGCTCAATAAAAAAACTCGTGATATTATGGTTGAAAATAAAATACGGTGTGCTACTGATATAACTGGATTCGGATTACTGGGTCACTTATATGAGATAGCTTCAGCTTCGGCCATATCTATTGAAATAGACAGCAGCGAAGTGCCTTTTATATATGACGTGTTCACTCTTGCCGAAGAAGGTTTCTTTCCTGGCGGAGCTTATAATAATCGTGAATATCTAAAGAATTATATAGCTTTTTCAAAAAAAGTAAGTGAACTAATGGAATTGGTTTTATGCGATCCTCAAACATCGGGCGGTATTGCTATGTTTGTAAATCCCGACAGGCTTGATAAAGTAAGAGCAATGCTTAAGGAAGCCGGTATTTTATCTAAAGT
>JAKPTH010000660.1 GCA_029571125.1 bacterium | reverse complement strand
ATGTCGTGCAATCCGGCCATAGGCGGCCTCGCTAAATCGCAGATAGTCTTCGAAATAGAGGCTTTCGGCGGCGCGATGCCCTTAATCGCCGATAAAACGGCCATACAGACCAAAACCCTCAATCTCAGAAAAGGCCCCGCCGTATGGTCGCTGCGCACCCAGAACGATAAATGGCGGTATAAAAACGAAATGAGGCTCTTTCTTGAAAAATGCCCGAACGCCGAGATAAAACAGGGCATAGTGGAAAATATTATATTTGAAAACGGCGAAATAAAAGGAATCTCATTTCATAACGGCGCCAGTTATGAATGTAAGGCCCTGATTATAACTACCGGAACATTTTTGAACGGCCTGATACATATAGGCGATAAGTCGTATGAGGGCGGCCGCCTCGGCGATCCCGCCTGCGTTAAATTGGCGCAGCAGCTTAAAACGCTCGACCTTAAAATGGGCCGCCTCAAAACCGGCACGCCGCCGCGTATCGATAAAAGAACGGTCGATCTGTCGAAGCTTATAGAAGAGCGTTCCGATGAAACCCGCCGTTATTTTTCGCGCCGCTCGTCAGGCTTAAGCCGCGTGGATATGCCGTGCCACCTTGTGCGTACGAATGAAAATACTCATAAAATCATTACCGATAATTTAAAATATTCGGCCCTTTATTCAGGAAAAATTTCAGGCACCGGCACCCGATACTGCCCGTCTATAGAAGACAAGCTGGTGAAATTCAAAGACAAAGAGTCGCACCGCCTCTTTCTGGAACCGGAAGGAACGGATACTTACGAAACTTACCTGCAGGGCTTTTCAATGTCGCTGCCCGAAGAAATACAAATCGCCGCCTTAAGGACGCTGCCGGGTTTCGAAAAAGCCGAAATGATGAGGCCCGCCTATGCCATTGAATACGATTACGTTCATCCGTCGGAACTTCATGCGAGCCTGATGACTAAAAAATATAAAGGGCTTTTTCTCGCCGGCCAGATAAACGGGACCTCGGGCTATGAAGAAGCCGCAGGGCAGGGACTTATAGCCGGAATCAACGCCGGGCTTTATATAACCGGCCGCCCTTCTTTTATATTAAGCCGGACCGAAAGCTACATGGGCATATTAATAGACGATCTCGTAACTAAAGATACCGACGAACCTTACAGAATGTTCACTTCAAGGGCAGAATTCAGGCTTAATTTGAGGGAAGATAACGCCGACGTAAGGCTCTATAAATACGCTTACGATCTTGGACTGATAGATAAAACGGCGTTCGACGCGGCTTTTGAAAAAGAAAAGATATCGGCGGAACTTGTTAATAAAATAAAAAACCATTACATATCCCCTTCGTTCGAGTTCAATGAAAAACTTGCCGGCGTGAATTCTTGCCCTATTACTGTCAAGACGGATTATTTCAAGCTTTTAAAAAGGCCGGAAATCAATATATTGGACTTTGCCGACGAATACTGCGCGCTGTTTGATGAATTAGGCTATGACGTTAAAAAAAGCGACGTCGAATTTTTAAATTATTTCCAGACTATCGTAAAATACGACGGCTATATCAAAAAACAGCAATATTTGATCGATCAGGTTAAAAAATACGATATGATGAAAATACCTGATGATTTTAATTATGACGCCATGGTTAATATATCTACCGAAGGACGCCAGAAACTCAAGCGGCACGCTCCTCCGACCATAGGCGCGGCCTCCAGAATATCCGGAGTTTCCATGGCGGATGTTATGACCCTTTTTATGTACGTCAGCCTTGCCGGTAAAAAAAACCGGCAGCATGATGAAAATGCGGGTGAATAATTATTGGCCCGTTTGAAATAAAAAACCACTGACTGTAATAACTTGACGGCTGATGGCCTTCAAAATTTAAGCACGGATTGGATTAAGATGAGCGAAGAATTTAAAACCCTTTTAAAAGAAAAATTTGAAAAATATTTTAAGGAAGAAGCTAAACCCGAATTTATAGAAGCTTCAGCCGCGCACTACGCGCTTTTGACCGAATATAACGAAAAATTCAACCTTACAAGGATAATCGACGTTGAAAGTTCCGTGCTGCTGCATTACATAGACAGCGTATTCGTGGCCGGCGCATGCCCGCAGAGAATATTGAAAGACGGCGTTAACGTTTGCGACGTGGGCACCGGCGGCGGATTTCCGGCTTTCCCCCTCTTTTTTTATATGATCTATCAGGCCGGCGTTAAAAACGCCAAAATGACGCTCATTGAAAGCTCTAACAAAAAAGCCGGCTTTCTCGATACGGTGATAACCGCGGCCGGCCTTTCGAAAAGCATGAGAACCGTGGCGCTTCGCATAGAAGAAGCCGGCGCCGACCGTAAATACCGCGAAAGGTTCGACGTGGTTACGGCACGCGCGCTGGCGGCTCTTCCCACGCTGCTGGAATACGTATCGCCGCTGGTGCGGGTGGGCGGCGCATGCCTTTTAATGAAAGGCGAAGACGTTGAGGCCGAAAAAAAATCTTCGGAACGCGCTCTGATAGAATTAAATATGAAGCTGTCCGGGGATTTTGTATATGAAATAGAAACCATGCAATATAAAAGACGCGTGCTTATAGCTGAAAAAAAGAACGTACTGGCTAAAAAATATCCGAGAAATCCCGGCATGGCTAAAAAAACTCCCATATCATAAAAAAAATAAATCTCAATTTGCAATTAAATATAATATTTTAAATATTAAATACGATATAATAACCGGGCGAAGTATTGCCCGGTTATTTTTATATTCGCGTTTATTTATTTTATAATTAAATGCGGCCGTTCTGAAAATAAACGAAGAAATTTGAAGATGGAGCGTTTATGGCCATAAGGAAGCTGAAAATCAACAAGGAAACAGCCGATAATTTGATTTTATTCAACAATTTGAAAAATGCGGAAAAAGCTTCGCCCTCGCTGAAAATCGAAGAGATCGAAATCGACAGGATAATGCAGAACCCAAATCAGCCGCGAAAGAATTTCGGCAAGGAAAAACTCGACGAATTGATGAAGTCTATCGAGGAAAACGGCATACTGCAGCCGATAGTCGTACGCCGTAAGGAAGGCCGCTTCGAGATAGTTTTCGGAGAGCGCCGCTACCGTGCCGCGCTTCAATTGGGCTACGCCAGAATACCGGCCATAATTAGAGAAGACGTCGACGATAAAAACTCTTTGCTTATCGCCCTGGTTGAAAACCTCCAGCGCGACGAACTCAACCCGCTCGAAACCGCCAACGCTTATAACTCGATAATAAACGAATTCCAGATCACTCAGGAAGAACTTTCTAAAATGGTCGGAAAAAGCCGCGTTGCAGTATCGAATACCCTCAGGCTGATTAAACTCGCCGATTCCGTCAAAAATTTCGTTAATCAGGGAAAGATTTCAGAAGGCCACGCCCGCGCCCTTGTCAGCGTTAAAACCCCCGAACTTCAGGCTGAAATATGCAAAAAAATAGTTGAACAGGACCTTTCCGTTAGAGAAACTGAAAAAATAATACATAAACTTGTAAGTAATGTTTCACGTGAAACGGCCCACCGAACTATCAAGGATGAACATATTTGCGAAGTCGAAGCGGAACTTCAAAAACTTTTGGGCATGAAAGTGCAGATTAAAATGAAAAATAAAAATTCTAAAATTGAAATTCTTTGTAATTCAAGAAGCGACCTCGAAAATATCATCAATAAATTATTATCAAAATGATATGTTGATAATGTGGATAACTTCGTTGATAACTTTTTGAAAACTTTAAAATATTGTTGATAAGTTGTGGATAACATGTGGATAACACACCAAAATACCCATTAAAACAGGTAATTTAAAATAATTTTTAAAATGACGAAAAAATCTTCGAAAACAATTTCGAAGATTTTTTTGTGCCCGGCTTTTAAAAATTTTATAAAAAAAATAATTTCTTTTAAATAAGAAACATGATATAATGAAATTATTATGCAGGAAACTAACATTGAAAATAAACCGGCAGAATTTAAAATAGACCGTAACGCCTATAATAAAAAGTTTTTTTACATTTTTATTATATTTAATTTAATTACCGTCATATCGCTGGTTTACTATTCTTACAACGTTTCAAAAATTCTCATATTAAAAGATACCGACGATAAACTTTTAGCCGGCGCTTACGGCGTAACTTTCTCTCTGGGTAAAGATTTTCACGATAAAATAGAAAACGCTTCATCGGTTAGCGCCGACGAACATTATAATAATGTCATCGGCCTCAGCGAAATAGCCGGAAAATGCGGCGTGGATTACGTATATACGCTCATGAAAACGAGCGGTGAAGTCGTTTTTACATCTTTAAGCGTCACTAAAGAAGAATTCGAGAAAAAAAATATAGATAAGTTTTTTACTGTTTATAAAAAACCCAGCGATCTTGTATTGAGCTCTTTCGGCAGCAATACAGTTTATTTTGAAGAATTCGAAGACGAATACGGATATTTCCGTTCCGTGATAGTACCGATGAAAACTAAAAACAATAAAGAATATATAGCCGGCGCAGATATCGCCATGGCCGGCATAGACCGCCGCCTCGATTCCATCCTTATGAGTTTCATAATAGCCGGAGCTGTAATATTTTTAGCTACAAGTACGGCTTTCGCTTTTTTATCTAAAAGAATTTAATCCGATAATCTGCCTTTAATAAAGGTTTCCATGAAAAGAACAGCGGATATTCAATACGCCTTCAGTGAAAAACGCTGAATATTCGCCGTTTTTAATGCATCTCGGCATTTTTGAAATATAGCCTTCCTTTATTAGTTCATTAATGTTTACAGGCATTTTACCTTTTTCGATCGAATAAAGGTCCATGTTACCTTCAATCAGCCGCATATTGCGGACGCATTCGGCTTTTATGTTTTCATCCGTAAGAAGCAGTTTGGGGTCTATCGTTATTTTTTCCGAATAAAATTGCCTGAATTCATATTTGCAATGCCTTATAGGCCTTCCATTCTGATCGAATTCTATATATTTAATGGGCAGCGAATTTTTATCTAATATGAAAGTTTCGTCAGGCGTAGTTTTGCTTTCGGAATAGTAAACCGTTTTGACGAAATCGCCGTTGGGGTTATAAGAATAGACGGTAACCGATGACGTCCTTTGAAAGCCGTTATTGAATGAACTGTGCTGCTTGGTTATGTTGTGGTTCTTATCGTATTCGAAATTTCTTGCTGCAGTGGTGTTCTTTTTGAAGTTTGTAAAATTTTCCATTACCGGATAATTTTGCAGGTCATACAGATAAGTCCATTTGAAAATTACTTCGCCGTTTGAATTAAAAGCGTTTATTTCCAGAAGATTGTTTTTGTCGTCATAAATATATTTTTCTATTACTTCGCCGTCTTCTTTATCTGAATAAGATTTTTGGAACAACAAACCTTTTTCGTATTTTAATATATTTTTTCCTGTAGTATTTTCGTGAAATGAATGATAGGTCTCTTCTACTTTATCTTTTTCGTAACGATACTCGTGCTTGTAAAGCGGCTCGTTATCTTCGCCGTAATAACAGTATTCCAATATATTTGCGTTCTGATCGTATGCATATGCCTGCCTGGAAAAAATATCGCCGGTCGATTTGTATTCGGTATGCTCGGTTAATTTGTCTTCGCAGTTATATGCAAATTCGCTTATATTGGTTATGCGGCCGTCTTTATCGAATTTTGCGGTTTTAATGATATTTCCGTTCTTATCGTACTCTTCATAATCGCTTTTAAAAGTAGTGTTTGAAGAAACCGTATGGCAATATGTGGTTTTAGAGTGTATTCCGTTGCTTTTTAACGTTTCTTTCATAAGCTTGTTTTCTGAAATAACTAAATTTGCCAGAGCTGAATTAAGTCCGAATTTAGATATCATCTCCAGCTCTATTTTGTACCATTGCGAAAACTGGTTCGCTCTGGTTTTTGACGGAAAAATAAGCAGCGCCGCAACCGCCGTTATAAGTATTTTAAAGATCATCAATTCTCCATAACGCTTATTCTTAGCGTTGAGTCTATATTAAAGGCCTTAAAAATTTTAATTTTTTTATGAGCCTGAGCTTGTTTAAAGTTTTTTCGTCGCCGAGCGAGCCGGGGCCGAATACTTCATAAGCTTCTCCTTTTTCGTTTATGCCTATTTTGTATTCTTTTGAATATTGCAGGTCTTCAAAAATTTTAGCGCGGCATTCTTCGGCGAATTCTTTTGAATTTACAGCGCATACGTTTTCGGCGTTGATATTTTCACTCATAGGGTCCATGTTATATGTGCCAATGACCGTTACCGCACGGTCGAATATAAAGACTTTAGCATGAAGTTTGCGCGCTATGGCCACTCCGTAAATTTTAGCGTTTGGATTTTCTTTTAAAAACGGCATCCATTCGTCCAGAAAAAAAGCCAGGGTCATTAAATCGCCGTTGGCCGCCGGAAAACACGTAGGGCTGTTAGTGTTTATTATTATTTTAACGCCGCGCTCGCCAGCTTTCTTCAGGGCCGCTTTCGCTTTATCGGTGAATATTACATAAGGATTTTGTATTATTATCTCTTCGCTTGCGGCGTTTATGAATGCTATTATGTTTTCGGTTATATCGTTTCGCTCCTGCTGTATGCTGTTTTTTCCGAACAGTTTTACCGGAGCGTAATATGAGCCGCCGAAATGGACATATTCGTTATATGCCGTCATATGCTTGAATGAGGCTATCTCCTCGTTCAGCTCTTCTATTTTTTTTGAATGATAAACGCCGTTTCCTCTTATCCACGAATCTATTGATTTTACACAGTCGAGAAGCTCGCCGTCGCGTTTTACAAGATTTATCAAAAGATCCTTTTTTACTTCAAAATTTTCAAGAGCGTCGAATTCTTCTTCGAACGTCATTTTTAACTGCTCGGAAAGCTCCGCGCTTCTTACCATTACGTCGGTGTCGCGGTAAGCTTCTTTATAATCGCGGGGATCCGCCAGATAATGGGCCGAAATATTTCGCCCGCCCGTTATAAGCGTTTCGCCGTCGGTTATTATTATTTTTTGATGGTTCGAGCTGATGAGATTTCTTAAGTCGGATACGGCCATGCCGATAGCTTTATGCACGGGGTTGAATATTTTTACTGTGGCGTTGGGCTCTGCGGCAAGTTCCTGCAAATAATCCTGCGATTTCATCTTTTTTGCAAAATCGCCGCAGCCGTGAGCGTCGAGTATAAGCCTTACTTTAACTCCTGCGCGGGTTTTTTTTAGTAGAATTCCAAGAATGGCGTTTCCTATAGGGTCTTTGTCGAATATAAAATAACTCATGTCTATAGTGTGCTTTGCGTCGTTTAACATACGCCAGCGCGCGTAAAATGCCTCTACATTGTCCGCAAGATGCTTTACCTCGGCTTTAACGTCGCGCACGGACAGATTTGAATTGCTGAAAACATCTTCTACACCAAATTCAGGCCTTGCGCCGGTAATATCGGCTATGAAATCGTAGCAGTAATAATTTTCACTTTTATCGAAGCCGCTTTTATATGAACGGTATCCTGCGATAGATTTTCTGTATTTAAAAAGAGAACCGTAATAACTGAACAGATTTTTAACTTTAGTTAAAGGTTTCGTTATAGGCGTTTGCTTATATTTATTAAGGAAATTTTTAGCTTCGCTGCGATGCTTTTGAATATCGGCGGCCATTTTTGCCGCGTTTATCTGGAACTCGGCCCTTTTAAGCGCGACCTCAGCGGCATCATAATGCTTTCCGCTTTTTGAGCCGCTAATGACGGTTCTTAAAATATCGGCGGCTTTTTGAAAATCGCTTTTATATTTTGAATATACATTTGCCAGCTCTATTTTTGCCAGCGCGGCGTCTTCAGGATTGCCCGCGGTATTTATGAAATTTTCAAGTTTTTGTATGATATAATCAGGATTGCTTTTAATTTTATACGTGTGTATGCTTTCTATAATAGCTTTCAATTCGCCGTTACCGGTTGAGGAAATCTGAATATTTGAATCTGACGCAGTTTTTTGACCTGCGCTTTCAGCTTCGGACGTTCGGCCATCTGTAACATTTGCCGGCATAAGATTATTGTACTTATCTTCCGCGCGTTTATAAGCTTCGGAAAGCTTTTCTATTTCTTTATCGCTGCGCCCGTCGTTTAAGGCCTGTATAAATTGCTCATAAGCTCTGGTCTTTTCTTCTAAAGCGCGGTTTAAAGCCGTTTTATCGGATGCCGACGCTGACGGAACCGCAGATAAAAATATTAATAAAAATAATATCGCCAGATATAAATTTATATTATTATTAAAAAATTTATTTTTCATTAAATCGCCGCCTCTTATAACTAAAGTTAATAATATTCTGTTAAATTATACCATTTTTTAGGATTTTTTTCAAATTTTAGACGGTACTATTTAATTTTAATTTAATTATTTTTTTTGATAAGGGAAGGCAATGGGCCGAAGGCCCCTTCCTTCCCTTAAAATCCCTTCCAACCCCTGATCTGCCTGACGCTTTATTTTTGTGAAGTACCCGCTTTTCTGCCGGTACTTTAATTTGGTTGAGCACTTTTCAATAGTTGTCTGAAATTTCTTCACTGCCTTTTGTTCATTCGCAGACGCGCGCATGCGCGCGTCTGCAAGGCAATAATGGCCGGGTGGTGAGTTTAACATAAGGTTTTACATTCAGCACTCAAGTAAATCAACTTTTTTAAAAGTTGATTTATTAGCTTGTAAATGTTTTTAATAAGTGAAATTAAAAAAGGGTTCTTTCTCATATTATGTGGGTAAAAATATTTATTAAATTATATGTCAAAGGTTAGAGCGGGCGCCAGATAAATTTTGAAGGGGCGTTGCGGAGTCGCCGGAGCCCATGGATGGGCGAGAGGCGACGAGCACGAGCGGCGAAAATCCCGGAGGGATTTTCGAACGCGTCCCCGAAAAATTATCTGGTGCCCGCATAAAACTACCCATTCCAAATGAAAAGGAACCTAAAAAGGTTTATTTGGCTGTTGCCGGTATATTTACGAAAACTTTAGTTCCTTCGTTGACTGCGCTTTTTATGGATATTTCGCCTTTATGGATATCTACGAATTTTTTGACCAGCGCAAGCCCTATTCCGGTCCCAGGAACTTTAGATGCGTTCGAAGCGCGCATGAAAGTATGGAAAAGATTTTTAATTTCAGCTTCAGGAATTCCTATACCCCTGTCTGAAATTGTGAATTTAAGAATATTATCGATATTTTCAATTCGGAATTCAACCGGTTCGGCTGAACCGGCGGAATATTTGACGGCGTTATTGAGTAAGTTAGTTAGAATATGCCGCATAATTTCATAGTCAATAAAATAGGTATTTACCTGGGATATTTTTTCGCAATAGCTGAATTTTATCCGGTCTTCGCTTTTTAAATCCATGCAGACTTCTTTTACTATAGTCAAACACATATCTATGACGTTTAACGGCCTGGGTTTAAAAATGTCTTCATAGTTTTCACTGCACAGTAAAACTATGTCGTCGAGAGTTTTAGAAAGCCTTTTGACATTGTCTTTTATAATTTTAAAGTTTTTTTTGATTTTATCGTCGGAATAGGCTTTTGTTTCGTTTTCAAGAAGTTCCGCAGTTCCGCTTATTAAAAAAAGCGGCGTTCTGAATTCATGCGAAACCATTGATATAAAATGCTGTTTGAGCTCGTTGATCTGCCGCTCTTTCATAAGAGCGAGTTTTAAATTTTCTTCGTTTTTCTTTTTTTCGGTTATATCACGCCCTATACCGAGCGTACCTAAAAATTTGCCTTCATGAAAAAGCGGCGTTGTCGAGAATTCCGCGTTTAAATAATCGCCGGATTTTTTGAGAAACCGCATTTCAAATACCGGCGGTTTTTCGCCGCGCATAATCGCTTCATGAATTTTAACGCCGTATTCGATTTCATCCGGATGAATGAAGTATATATAAGGCTTTCCTATAACTTCTTCAGCGCTGAATCCGGTTACGGTTTTCATGAATTCGTTAACCGAAGTGACTATTCCTTCCGGAGAAACCGTATATATGACGTCCCGGGCTTTATCCACTACCACTTTGTATATTTCTTCAGATTTTCCGAGCGCTTCCTCGGTTATAAGCCTGGCGGTTACATCATGGCCGACGCCTATTCCGCCTTTATAAACGCCATCTTTGAATATGGAATGCGCTTTGAAATCAAAATGCAAAAACCGGCCGTCTTTATGACAGATTCTGAACCGGAAATTTTCAGTGTGCTCGTTTTGCAGAAGGGCTTTATCGAATATTTTTGTTGCGTATTCAACATCGTCCGGATGAATAAATTCGGAAAAATGCTTTCCTTTAATTTCTTCAATGGTATAACCTATTATTTTTTCTATGTTTTCATTAGCGTATGTGATTATGCCGTCGGATGTGTGGGCATATACGATATCCGAACTCTGGATAAAGAAGTCGCATATTTCTTGAAGAGAAAGCTGAATATTCAAGTAATACCTCTTTAAGCTGAACTTTATACCAAACTTATATACTCGATTATAACTAAAAAAAAAGTAGATGTCAAATAATATTTTAGTTTGAAAGTATTAACAAAATAGCTTATAAATAAAAGGTTTTTAAAGTCAGGGAACCGGTTTGAAAGTTATTATAAATTTTTAAACCGCAGGTTCGAAGCGCCGCTATAGATGGCAATTTTTACTTGACATAAGGCTGATAATACGGTATTATTTGCTTCGGATTAAACGCTTTTTAAATAAATAATTTTTGAGGGGATATATGAGTAAAAAAACTTTAAAAATCGTGTTTTTTAAAACACTCGTATTTATCGTTATTTTATTTTCCTTTGCGGATTCAATGGCTTACAGCGATTCGGCACGGGAAAAGATAGACGCTTTAAAGGAAAAATTCGAAAACTCGAGCGCGGATAAGCAGAATGACCAGAATTACTGCACGGTTCTTATTATGCTTCCCACCAGATATAATCCCGATGAAAAAGGCGAATGCCGCCAGATTCCCCTTACCGACGTCCAGAAAACGGCGGTCGAAATTCTTGAAAAATTCGACCAGTATTCTACCATTGATCCGTTTCCCAAAGTCGGCCTTTGGAGAAGAGCGGGCGTCATTAACGACGTGATCGAAGAAATTAACGTAACTCTCGAACTGGACCGGGTTTCCATGAAAAAGAAAAACGATTTGTTAAAATACTGCCGCGAAGTTTTGCTTGAAAGATTCAAACAGGAAGCTATACATGTCAGAATTATCCCTAATAAGAAACATTATGACGTTATGATAGTCACTAAATAACGTAAAATAAAGTATTTTGAAAATACATGCTTGAAATTTCATTAAAATTAACTTTGAAAGGTAAATATGAAAGAAATAAAAATTAAGTTATACTTAACTTTATATACTTTTGCTTTATTGTCATTATTTATAAATCCGCCGGTTTTAAGCGCTTCTGAAAACGCGGCCGTTTCAGGGATCCCTATGTCGGCCGGCAATTACTGGATCTATAAAGGAAATGTAAAATATCTTAAAGAAGGCACGCAAAAAGAATTTTCGAGGCCTATTACTTTCAGGATGGAAATCACCGATGTAATAAAGCGCGAAAATATAACGGCGGCGGTATTAAAAGGTTATCCACTCGATTTATCGAGGTTCACCGGTTTACCGGCGGAGCGCGGAGATTATCTGCTCGTTCTGGCCGGCTGCGGCTCCTATTATCTTTTAAGCGGCGAAAGCGCGGTCAACGCCATGAAAAAAATAAACGATGAAAACGATTCGCTTCACGAACTTGTGGATGAAAGCGATATGATAGCCGATTTTCCGCTTGCCGCGGGAAAAGTGTTCGGCGAAGCCGAACAGGTGACAAGGACGGACGGAAAATACTGCTGGCGCGTCGAAGAATGCGTGGATACGGATTTTTCAACGCTCAAAGGCGCGGGAATTAAAAACGCCAGGGAATACTGGCTTTTTTATCTTACAAATCCCGACAGGCAGAAAGCCGGATTTGTTCCCGGAGTGGGAATAACCAGTTATTCTTACAGGCATAACGGAACTACGATGGAATTCGACGTAAAACTCGCCGAATGCAATATAGCCGCAACGCCCGCTGCCGCCGGCGGCGAAGACGCCGGAGGCACTGATAAAAAAAACGCACGGATTAAAAAAAACGCCGTAAAAAAATCTATAAAAGCCGGATCTAATCTGGAGAAAAATTAATATCAGTTGCTTTGAAATTTATTTTTAAGCTTCCAGAAGTTAAAATGGTCGTTTATTTCATCTAACATGTGATAAGTATCTTCGGCCCTGGGAGAGTTTATCATCAAATACGAATATTGATGACCGGTCAGTTTTAATTTGACGTACGGCGTTTTAGGGTAAGTTACGAATATGACCGTTTTTCCGAAACCGGCCAGTTCGTAAGCGCCTTTATATATTTTACCGGCCTTGTAAATCGATCCTAAATCGTATCCGTTTATATTTGATTTAACCTCGGGCCTGGTTCTTTCAAGCGATACTTCATAGATATTTTCATATGAAAATGATGCGGAATATAATATTCCGCTTATATTTATTCCGGATTCGCTTATGGTTATGCGCGATTCGCTGGCTTCATAAGCGGCGACGGCGAAAAGGGCCAATAACGGAAGAATTATGACGGCGATCACCGCAAATATAAGCAGAAGGGTTTTACTGTCGGTTTTAGTTTTTTTAACGGTTTTAAGATCGTTTAAAATGGTTTTGAATATGTTATGGTTTTGTACTTCACTCATATATCCACCCTGGCGTCATATAAAAAAAATAATTGAACAAATTCATAATGATTATACGATAAAACAGGATTTATGTCAAATTAACTACAGGAAAGGAATTATGCATGATTAAATACTTTTTTATTTTTTTAACTTTTATTCACGGCGCTATACACCTTATGGGATTCGCAAAAGCTTTCAATTACGCCGAAATTAAAGAAATTACATGCCCTATTTCAAAGGCCGCCGGGGCTTTCTGGCTTATATCCACCCTTCTGTTTTTTTTAACCGCCCTTCTGTTTTTATCGGACAATAAGTACTGGTGGATAGCCGCGGCCGGCGGCGCTATTGTATCACAGCCTCTGATAATGTCATGCTTTAAAGACGCAAAATTCGGTACGATACCCAATATAATAATATTTGCCGCGGCGTTAGCGGCATACGGCGTATGGAGCTTCGATAAAGAAGCAAAAGACTCGCTGGATTTAGTTCTGTCTTCGGCCGGAACGGGAAAAATTAGAATTACGGCTGAAAATACGTCAGCCCTTCCCCCTTCGATAAAAAAATGGCTTGAACGGTCTAATTTGATAGGAAAGGAAATTTCAAAAACAGTTTACCTGACCCAGCGCGGCAGCCTCAGGACCCAGCCGGACGGCGCCTGGATGCCAGTTTCAGCCAGGCAGTGGCTCGTTAGCGATAAGCCCGGATTTTTATGGAAAGCCCGGATAGAAGCGGCGCCGCTTGTTCATATATCGGGCTGCGACAGATATTTAGACGGCCACGGACGAATGCTTATCAAACTGATGTCTTTATTTAAGATAGCCGATTCGGCCGGAAAAGAAATAGATCAGGGCACGCTCCTTCGTTATATGGGCGAAAGCGTCTGGACGCCTGCGGCGCTTATGAGCGGATATATAAAATTTGAGCAGCTCGACGCGTCCAGCGTTAAAGCGGTCATGAATTATGGCGGCACTGAAGCGTCGGGCGTTTACAGGTTTAACCAGGACGGCGATTTTTTGAGCTTCGAAGCCAAGCGTTATTATGAGCGTAAAGAAGGCGCTACGCTCGAAGACTGGCTTGTTACGGCCGAGCCCGGCGGATATAAAGAATTTTCGGGAATAAGGGTGGCGGCTAAACTTGCGGTTACATGGAAGCTGAAATCCGGTGATTTTACATGGTATAGACTGGAAATCGACGGAATGGATTTCAGCCGTGAAGCGGCCGATTATAAAAGCGCCGGTCAATAGTTTATATTGAAATTAACTGTCCGATGTTATATAATCATAAATTGAACGAGCGGCGGCGGCGAAACTGTTAACGCCATAAAAAAAATAACGGACGGCCTATATATGGATAAAATCAGGTCATATTCGGATGATAAATTTTCAAAACTGCTTGAAAAAGAAGTGAATCTCACGCTCGAAAAAGGCGCTTTTTTTGCAGCGCTGCTGGGGCTTTCATCGTCTTTTATAATTTTTTTACTGGAGTACGCCGGTTATTCACATGATTTTATGATACCCGGCCTGTGGTCTTTTTTATGCGGCCTGTATGCAGCGCTGCTTTATTTTATAGCGCGCAAAGGCAATTTGAACCAGTCAAACCAGTACCCTATCATTTTGGTATTCGTGTCGCTCCCCTCGGTTATTTATATACTGGCTTATTTCGGGCTTCCTTCAAAAACGGCCACATATATAACGGGCCCTCCTTCATATATTTATATATTTCTCGTCGTTATGACGGGCTTTTTGTTTAACCGCAATATTTCAATTTTTTCAGGATTCGTCGCCGGAATAGAATATTTCATAATTTATCTAATGGCCCGGCCTTATCTGGCGAATTTGAACTGCGGCGATAATATAATGCTTCAGGACATGACAGGCGTACCGATGTATTTTTTTAAGTCGATGGTTATGGTCTTTTCAGGCATAGTCGTCGGAATTTTATCGGATACCGCTAAACGGCTTATATCTAAGGCGCTGGAGGAGGAACATGAAAAGCAGAACATAGACAGGCTTTTTGGCCAATATGTGAGCGAAGAGATAAAAGACAGAATAATAGCCGAAAAGATGGGCGTAACGGGTGAGATAAAAAGCGCCGCGATACTTTTTTCGGATATACGTTCTTTCACTTCAATAAGCGAATCGCTTGCGCCCGATAAAGTCGTTGAACAGCTTAACGAGCATCTCGATAAAATGGTGGCCTGCATTAATTTAGAAGGCGGCGTGATAGATAAGTTTATAGGAGATGCGGTGATGGCCACTTTTGGCGGCGTTATGCGGGTGGATAACCCCTGCGAGGCCGCC
>JAKPTH010000652.1 GCA_029571125.1 bacterium | reverse complement strand
CACTTCGCCGACGCCCTCGGTTATTATCTCGACGTCTTTGATTTTAGGTATCGCCCTCAAACGCTTTTCGGCGTTACGATAATTCAGTTTCAAAAAATTTTCCGAAAGTTTGAAGCCGGAAAGCGCCAGTATCTTCTCTTTTTCGATCGTGTAGTTTCCCTCGATCGAAATTTTTTTTAATTCAAAATATGAAGTTTCAAAAATCAAATACTTGAATTCCCAGACCGCCAGTAAAAAAAGGAAGACCGTCAGGATCACCACGAAAAAATTTCGTGAAAATCTAAGTAATTTCTTAAAATTGATCCATTTTCTTCCGCTTAAATCCATGATTAACCATAAAAATAAAACCTTCCACTTTTTTTAAAAACAATCTATCGATGCGCCCTTTGAATAACCGGCTAAAAGTCGTTCACATTAAAGCGATAAAATAAAAATTGTTTTTAAATTAAAGAAAGGTACACTATATAATATAAATTAATTATTGCAGTATTATAACAGGAAATTATTTTATTTACAAGAAAAAAAAAGTTTTTTTTCTTTTTTTATATTTTACCCTTAAAATTCTTTTTATCGGAATATTTTTCCTGAAGCTTTCTCACTATGTCCGGAGAAATAGTGGTTACGTCGCCCGCGCCGATCGTAAAAATAAAGTCGTTCTTTTGCGCGATCGATGCCGTATAGCCGGCGACGTTTTTTATGTCGTTTATTATGAGCGAATCCTTTTTGCCCATTCTCTGAAGCGTATTTAATATGAGCTCCGACGACACTCCGGATATAGGCGCCTCGGACGCCTGATATATATCGGTGAGTATAACCACGTCGGCGGTATTTAGCGCTCCGGCCATTTCCTCGTAGAAGTGGCGTGTGCGCGAAAATCTGTGAGGCTGGAATATCGCGATTATTCTTTTATCGAAAGAAGAACGCGCCGTCTTTAAAACCGCGTTTATTTCCGTCGGATGATGAGCGTAATCGTCTATTACAGTGATGCCTTCGACTTCGCCTATAAGTTGAAAGCGCCTTTCGACTCCTTTAAATTTAAGAAGGTTATCTCGCAGCGATTCCAGGGAAAGCTCCAGGCACTGATTGCAAACGATAAGAGAAGCGGTGGCGTTAAGCGCGTTATGGAGGCCCGGAATATTCAGTTTAAAACGGCCGAGCGATTTTTTAAAATGTTTCAGCTCGAACGAAACACCCATACCGTTCTGGCGGATATCGTTCAAAAGAAAATCGGGATTATTTTCCGGATTCATTCCGTAAGTGATAATTTTAGCGCGAGAAGGCATTTTAGGTTTCAGGCGGTTGATGTTAACGTTGTCGCTGCAGCATATTATGCTGCCGCCGTCTTTAACCTTGTTGAAAAATTCAGCGAAAGCCGCTTTTATCTGGTCTATGCCTGAATAATAATCGAGATGGTCTTCCTCTATATTCGTGGCGACTATGACCTTCGGCGTAAGGTATAAAAAAGAGGAATCCGATTCGTCAGCTTCGACTACGGTGTACGTTCCGCCTCCGAGCTTGGCGTTGCCCCCGAAATCGCAAACTTCGCCGCCCACTATTACGGTAGGGTTCAAGTCGTGGCTTTCCATTAACATCGATATCAAAGAAGTGGTGGTAGTTTTTCCGTGCGTCCCCGAGACCGCGATGCCGAACTTATTGTTGAGGATATACCCTAAAACTTCCGCGCGCCTGTAAATGGGCACATTATTGGCTTTGGCCCATGCAATTTCGGGATTTGAATCGGATATCGCCGTAGACACAACGACAGCCCCCACGTCGAGCTTTTCAAGATTTTCAGCCCTGTGGCCTATGGAAATGACGGCTCCTTTTTTTTCAAGCCTTCTG
>JAKPTH010000646.1 GCA_029571125.1 bacterium | reverse complement strand
ATGGGATGATTGAAATGAACGATAGATATTTTTATGAAAATGTCATCAATTCGCTTAGATTGGGTATCGTCCCGTGTAGGTATGTAGAAGCGCTTACTGTTGGCAGAACAGAAATTATTAAAAATATCAAGAGCGGTATCGCTGACATTGCCTGCGGTAGAGCTAGCTCGATGATATTCGAAGGTGACTACGGCGCCGGCAAATCGCATATTCTCAACTTTGCTAAATATTTAGCGCGTGAAAAGAATTTTGTCGTAAGCGCAATTTCTGCCGACCAGACTTTGTTGTTCAATAAAATGGACCGGGTCATGAACGCGATCATCGAGGCAATGGAATTTCCTGACTTCGGATCGTTTAATGGATTTGAGCAAATGCTTAACAGGCTTCTTAATTCATGGCGCCGAAACTCGATATTGGACTGGTGCGAGGACATATGCTTTGCGTCGGAGGCCGAGATCAAGTTCAAAAAAGGTGTCAAAGCTTACGACATTATGATGAAGGGCATGAACTATGAGGCTGCTGAAGATGTTATGCGATGGCTTCAGGGAGAAAAAGTAGATCTTAAGAGAATTAAAAGCCTGATCGATAATTTTTTGAATGAAAATAAAAAAACGGCGTCCTTCAGGATCGGGCAGAACGAAGTAATTTATTTGATTCAATCTATAGGTCAGATGCTTAAAGCCATTGGCTATTCAGGCTGGATGATAATGGTCGACGAGTGCGAGAATTTTTTTGAGCTGAGCCCTCCTAATCCAAAGTCAAAACACAAAATATTCTCCAATGTAGATAATATGATAAGGGGATTCAGAAATATCTTTTCGATTTTTACCTTCACCCCAAAACAACTTGATCGGATTTACTCATATTTTGCCGCTCAGAACAGTTATGACAGCGAATTGACGATCCCGAATTTTTTGCTTCCGCATGAGAGACATAAAAAGATATACCGGCTTAATAAGCTGAACGACGACAATTACATCGACCTTCTTAAAAAGATCGTTGATGCGTATGAAATCGCTTATCCAGAAAAAAAATTATCGATGAATTACGGCAAATATTTAGAAAATAAGATCAGGACCATGGCTAGTTTCGATAAAGAAAGACCCCGCGCTGTTATTCGTATGATCATTGAATATCTGGATTATTTTTTAACTAACGAGATCGATATTGATATGAGTCTGGTACCCGTTAACAAAAAAAATTACACCGAGGCGCGTTCCGTAGGGAAATCAATTCAACTTCCTTATGTACGCGGCGAAAAAATAGGACATAAGAAATACGGAAAATGCGAGGTTCTGGAAGTTAAAAAATTGCCTAACGATTCTGTGAACATCAAGGTAAAGGTGATCAGGACCGGAGAAATTAAAGTTTTCGACCAGAAATTCGCGGAATTCGAGAAAATAAAGAAATGAATACAGCTGAAAAATATCTGAAGAATTTATTTGCGCAATGCTCGAATGAACTCAATCTGCGCAATTTTAATCAGCTTCAGAACGATTCTATTATTCCTGTCCTTAACGGAAGGTCGATCTTGCTGTCAGCACCTACCGGCTGCGGTAAGACAGAAGCCGTTATCGTGCCGCTGCTCGAGAAAATAATCGAAAACGATATCAGCCGCGGCCTCGTTAAGACAAGGGTATTATATATATGTCCTACCAAGGCACTTATCAATGATCTTTACAACAGGTTTAAATGGGTCAAAGAAAGGCTCGGAATCAAACTTGCCATAAAAACCGGCGATATCGATGATACGGCTACAGGTGAAATTCCGCGTATAATTTTTACAACGCCCGAATCGCTCGATGTTATGATAAGCGCCCGCATAGATGAAAGAAGCGATACATATTCAAGGAATATGGAATGCCTGAGAAGCGTCAGAACGGTCGTTATTGACGAAATCCACCAGTTCGCTTCCGAAGTCAGGGGCGAGCATCTGAGATGGCTGCTGTTCCGGCTTAAACGGCTTACGGCCAGGCCGCTTCAGGTAATTGGAATGTCAGCGACTATTCCGGAGATTGAAAAGGTAGGCCGTTATATAGGGCAGTTCGGCGAAAGCCCTGAATTAATATCTTTTTCGGCCCAAAAAAGAGACCTGTATTTCGGCTTGAG
>JAKPTH010000644.1 GCA_029571125.1 bacterium | reverse complement strand
TCGGTTTTCCAGCTTCACAGCACCTCGAGAAGCCGAATCAAATTTCGCTTTGGCGCTGTAGTGCTCGATTAAAATTTTTAAGATTTTACTTGTTAAGTGCGCTTTTTCCTGCTTCCAGAAGCACGAATTCAAGATATTTTTGGAATCAGAGCTGTTAATCGGGTGGTATTCGATTCTCCCGTCAAGTCTGAGCGCCGCATATGGTACGTTATTTTCGTCGGTAAAAAGACTTTCAACTTTTTCTTCAATGTTCTGCATGAACCTTTTGATCAAATCGATAACTTCCTGATCACGGCCCAAACCGAGAAGTTTAACCTCACGCTTATCCTTGTCAGTTGCCGCTCCTGCTAAAGTTTCCGAATCTTCCTGATGCGAGTTTAAAGGCATATCAGCAGAAGTACCTTTGCCGCTCTCGCTCACTTGATAAAAATTATCTTCTTTTAAATCTGTATTATTTGGATTGCTCATGATTTGCTCCTTTTCGCTAAATTCTGAATTAATTATATTTTCATTATTCAACCTAGATCCTCCTCGAATTAAATTTTGTTGGCAAAATCACCGTATTTTTCAGTAAAAAACGGCTCGAAACTTATACGCTAAACTAGCCGTCAAATTCGACGGCACGGACGCTAAAATAGTATTATTCAGTTGTAGTTAGAAATAATGGTCTTTCGAAGAAGCTCTCAGCTTTTTTCAGATACAAAAAGGTTGCAAAACCGAAGAAAAGTTGATATAATTATTTTGAGTATAATATTGCTTTTCAAAAGAGCATTATTTTTCCATGAAAGACGCAGGTGCTCCAACATCTGTGTCTTTCTTTTTTCTCCCCCCTTTTCCTTCTTCGCATTTTAGAAGCTCTGTCATATTTTAATTTTACTAGGCTAAATCCAGCTTACGTGTTATTCCTCTACCGTCTTTTTCGTTCTTGATTTTTTCCAGCACCATCAGAAATGCTTCGTTACCTTTTTTCTGCGCCAATCCAAGAATTGTTTCGCCGGCCCGGTTCTTCAAGTCTTCCACCTCGCCTTCCACCTCATTCTTCGCCTTCAGATATAATAGAGCAAACACCTCCGCCGAACTATGTTTTATAGCCCAGTGAAGCGCAGTATTGCCATTTCGGTCTCGCAGTCCTGCCAGCGCCCCTTTGCCCAGCAACGTTTTCACGCCTTCTACGTTGTTTTTACAGACCGCGTTCATGAGCGGCGAGGTTTTGGCGATGTAGTTAACAAATGCCCCCTGTCCTATAAGCATTTCAATAAGTGCAGCCGACTTCCTAAGCCCAGCGGCTAAAGTAAGAGGGTCCTGGCCCAGGAGGTCGCGAGCGTTCACATCGGCACCGTTATTGACAAGTAAAACCGCGATACTTAACTTCGTTTCGAGCTCTTTGTCGGAAATGCCCCTGCCGTCTTCAGGGTATAACGCATAGTGTAACGCTGTGGCTCGGCTTTTCGGCGACTTTATGTTCACGTCGACACGCGTGCACATAATTCGACAGAGCTCGGGCATACGTCGTCTGGCCGCCTCCATCAACGGTGTCAGGCCATCTTCGTTAAACGAATTCAATTCATCGGAGTGTTTGAGTGCAATTTTTTCGAACATTTTCATCGCAAAGGTTTCGTCTTTATCGAAAATATCAAACATCAAGCTCTTTCTATATCTGCATTTATATTTGTCTCTGATGATCTCGCGTAGAAAGCCACGAGTGTCGAGTGCAATCGATGGCTCCGGTATCAGCCCGTCGATCAGCAGAATTACGTAAGCGAATTCTATTAAATAATCTGCGAGTAATTTTTTGATTTTGTCGCGGTCGGCGCGTTCATCTTTGTATGCTTCAGCAACGGCTATAGCCATTTCCTGTTTCACAGGATCGAGCTTATAAGTTCCTTCTTCACAGCGAGCGATCGTTGAGCGACCGACACCCATTAAAATGGCCATTTCTTCCTGTGATAATTCAAGATCTATACGTGCCTTAGTAATCTCGAACGGTTTATAAGTATTTTTCAGCATATTTTCTCCTTTTGTTTCAAAAAAAACCGATAAATTGCTCAAAAGAGTCAAAATGGTGTATTGCGATTCCAATTATAACTTAAAATCCTTTGCAAGTCAATATATTTTTAATTTTTAATTTTATTTTTTTCATATAGCCTTTTTTCCTAGAGCTGCGCCGTCGTCTTCTTTAAAATCCAACAGAATATTGTGATTCCAGAACCATTCCGCGCAACATCTCGATCGAAGCCACTTAAGATACGGTTCTGATAGCGCCAGCCCAAAAATGCTTAAAAGCAGGCCTATATTCGAATCTGTTAATATATTTGTCGCCGAAAAACTACAATTCCGAAGTCAACAATTGCGAATTGGATATTCAAATCTATAATAATATCGAACCCACAAGAAGCTCTGAAATATAAAGGCTTACAATTCGGTATAAGTAAATATAGGCTTCGCGTGGAAAATGATAGGAGGTTATAAATGTCAGAAACAGCTCTAGCACAAAACAAAATTACAATCGACGCCAAAAAAGCCGCTCAATTACTCGGGATTTCCTATTGGTCACTTTTAGAGATGTGTAAGCGCGGCGAAGTCCCTTACATTTCTATCGGTAAAAAACGTCTCTTCAGAGAGCAATCTTTACTTCAATGGATCAACGAGCTTGAACGGCAGAGCACTTCGCTCACGGCGGCTTAGTTTCATCAACACAAAGTCCTGCAGGAAACTTCCTGCGGGACTATAAAGGAGGATTAAAATGGCAAGAGGATACCTTGTAAAGCGCGGGCAGAACAGCTGGCGGCTATGCTATGACGCCGGCAGGACCGCATCCGGAGAACGCGATACAAAGTACAAGACTATCAAAGCAAAGACCATGCGTGAGGCTGAGCAGGCCTTGTCGAAATTTATCAATGAAATTGAAAGTGGCGTAGTCACAGACAACAACATCAAGTTCGAACAATTCGTCGAAATCTGGCATAAAGATTATGCTAAAGACACCCTGGCGCCTAAAACATACGCCGGATACCGAATACAGCTGAAGCATCATATACTTCCGACGCTGGGCAAACTCCGTCTGAAAGACATAACCGATCGAGTCTTAAGGCATTTCTATCAGGCACTGCGGGAGCCGACGGCCCGGAAAGACGAGCGGGGCGGGAAATTGGCTGAGCTGACAATACTTCACTCTCATCAGATCGTATCGGCGATACTTGAAAAAGCCGTGCGGTGGGGATATATAGCAAACAACCCCGCCCGGAGAGTTGAACGTCCTAAAGTTCCGAGGCGCCAGATAAAATGCTACGACGAAAACGATCTCGACAAACTTATCCGCGCCTTTGAAAATGAGCCGCTTAAATATCGTCTTATGGTTTCAATCGCCATCTCGACCGGTCTCAGGCGGGGCGAAGTCATGGGCTTGCGTTGGGACAGAATCGATATGGAAACCGGCTCTATAACGATCGATCAAACAAGGCAATATGTTTCTGGCGTAGGTTCGATAACGAAAAGGCCGAAAAATGAATTTTCTGTTCGCACAGTAACGTTATCCGATTCAGTCGTCCGTCTGTTAAAAAAACATAAAGAAATGCAGGCCCAGGATAAAGAAAATGCAGGCTCGATGTGGAAGGATGAAGGATGGGTCTTTACCTCGTGGAATGGCGAACCCACTCATCCAGATACAATAAGCAAATGGTTCGGACAGTTTTTAAAGCGGCACAAACTTCCACATACGTCTTTCCATAGCCTTCGCCACTCGTCTGCATCTGTCGCAATCGCTGAGGGCGTAAACATGAAAACTGTCAGCAACAGGCTGGGGCATTCGAACATCTCGACTACGATGGATATATACGGCCATCCTATAAAGAGAGCCGACCGCGAAGCCGCCG
>JAKPTH010000641.1 GCA_029571125.1 bacterium | reverse complement strand
CTGGCTACGAGCAATTCGATTATATCGAAAGTCGAGGATTCGACAGCACGTATAAGGGCCGTCCAGCCGTATTTTCCGCGATAGTTAATGTCGATCTGGCCGTCTATAAGAAATCTGGCTATGTCGACTCTTGAATGCCTTATCGCAAGATTAAAAAGCGTGTGGAGCAATTTCTCGTCGTTTTTAATAAGCTCCAAATTTTTTCTTATAGATTCAATGTCACCGTTTTTGGCTGATATCTTCAAGTGTTCAACCGATAGCATAAAAATCTCTCCTGTATTTTAAATTAATCCAAAATCATTGAGGCGGCGCGGGAAATTTAGCCGAAACTTCGTTCCAGCTGGAGTAGGCGCCTTTATCCATGGGCAGCGTGCCCTTATAAAGGGTTTTATCGTCAAGGTTGTACGAATAAGCCTCGAACTGGTTGTTATAAAAACACGCGCTGTTCTGTGAACCGGATGAATAATTCGGCAGGGCCGCGAGATTGTCCCCGTATTTTTTCCACCATTTCCAGGATTGCCCGTCTGAAGTGCTCGCGGCCGAAAGGGTTTTAGCCTCCGCATTAAAGCATATGCAGTAGACGAGGTTTCCCCTGACGCTGAAACTGATTTTGGTATTTTCGTCAAAACCGTCCGGCAGCGGAAGACTGGAAGAATATGTTTCCCACCATTTCCAGTTTTTGCCTTCATCGTTCGAAACTGCACGCGCTATGGACATTTTTTCGGTATCATACACGAACGCCAGAATTCTTTTGCCGTCTCTGGCGAACGCTATGCGGCATGAATCTGAATATCCATCCGGCAGCGGAAGATTTTGTATAATCGGAGACCACCACGACCAGGTTTTCCCGTCCGAAGACTCAGTGTAGTAAAGCGAACTCTGCTGCATATTATATGAAAAGCCGTAATAGGATTTTTCGCCGGACCTGGCGAAGCTTATATTGAAAGGGATTTTCATTTTAACGCTGACCGCGGGTTCGCTCATTTTAGATTCGTTGGCGCTCTTATCGCTGGCGGTAATGCGGTAGGAGTATTCGCGGCCGCCTTTCACGGCTTTATCGGTGTAATGCTCCTGAGTAATGAGCTCGGGAGACGATACTTTTTTAAAACCTGTTTCTCCGTTTTCGCTTTTATAAATCGAATAATAGGCAATGTCCGGATTACGAGGGCGCTGCCAGCTGAGCTCGACTTTAGAGGCATGGGCGGCGGCGACTATGTTGACCGGCGCGTCCGGAGCGAGCGTGTCCTTGAGCCTGACATGAACGGCCGAAGTGGGGCCGCTTTTGACGCCGCTTTTCGAAACGCACTCCAGGGCGTAAAAATAGCTCTTTTCGTTATCGAGGCCGTCTTCTTCAAAAAATTCCGAACCGGTTTTTTTTATCTCGGAAAGCGCGGGAACGCCGGCCCCCGAAGGATCGGCGGATTCGCCCCTCAGGACTGTATATTCCGCGAGATTAGCGCTTGCGGGCCGCTTCCAGCCAAGCCTGACCTTTCCGTTTTCGGCTAGTTCGATTTTAATGGATTCCACTTTTTGAGGCGGGGTTTTATCTTCCGTTTCGATTTTTATGGGCCCGGCAGGATCCGATTCGATATATTTGACTTTTTCGTCTTTGCCCTTGACGGCGCTGGTGACGAAATAAAAATAGGTTTCGCCGGCGCTGACGTCTTCGTCTTCGAATTCATTCTGATTGGTGTTGTATTTTGAAGCTTTTTTAGTTATCTTATCGGCTGTGTCGCGGTAAATGTTGTAGTGATGGACGCCGGGCACTTCGTTCCAGTTCAGCTTGACCTTGCCGCCGGCTGCTGCGGCTGTAAGAGCCGAAGGGGCAAGGGGCTTTTTATTTTCGTCCGCGGCGGGCTCCGTCGTTACGGGAGTACGGGAAGGCTCTTTCGCCTTTTCTTTTTCGCCGCCGGCAGCCTCTTGCGGAGAAATTTCAGGCGGCCGGACGGCCGCGTCTTCTTTTTTTACTTCTACCGCCTTCGTTTCTTCGGCGCCGATTACGACCTTTTCTTCGGCCGAAGAAAATCCGCAAGGAATAAAAAAAATCGCCGCGGAAAGCACCGTAGCTATTTTTATGATATTATTTTTTTTAAAAAGCACTTAAAAACCTCCTGAAAGATACGCAGGTAAATTAAAGTTTACGGCTGCACTGCATTTTTAATTAATATAACATAGTAGATATATAATGTCAACACATGCGTCAAATAAATTACGGACGATAGTTTAACGATTTTTCGGGGTTTTTATTGGTTGTCAAACTTCTCAGGAGAAAAGAATTTTTGCTAAAATTAAAGAGTATGAACAAATTCAGCCTCGCGAAAACCAACATTTTTTTATTCAAAGACTTTTCGCAGGCCGCGCTTCAATCAAGCTGCAACTTTTGCTCGAAAAGCTTATTGATCAGCGGCCGCAGGCTGTATTCGCTTTTAGGCCTTTCTTCCCTCATGCGCGGCGCCCCGGAGCAGACTCGTTTAATACTGCTTCGCGAGGACGGCGAAAAATGCAAGTCATTCGGCTGCGTCGAAACGGTGCTTAAAGAAGCTCTGGAATTCGACCTGGGCAGAAACGACCGCATAGTGGCTGCGGGCGGCGGCAGTCTCACGGACCTCGGCGCTTTCTGCGCGTCTATTTACAAACGCGGCTCCCGGCTTACGCTTGTTCCGACCACGCTCCTTGCGATGATCGACGCGGCGGTCGGCGGAAAAACCGCAGTCAACGTGGGCGGATTTAAAAATTGCGCCGGAACGTTTTATCCGGCCTCGGAAATTATTATATGCCCTGATTTCCTGAAGACTCTGCCAGTAAAAGAGATTGAAAACGGACTTTTCGAAGCGGTAAAATACGGCGTGCTTTTTTCAAAAGCGCTGCTGAAAAAAATTTTCGAAAACCAGCCTCTGCTAAAAAAATACAGACCGCAAAACGGGCGTGAAAAATACGGCGCCGGCGTGCACGCCTCGAACGCCGCGCTTTTTTTCGACATAATAAAAAATTGCGTGAACTTTAAAATGCGTATCGTAAAAAAGGATCCGTTCGATAAAAATGAAAGGCTGGCTCTGAATTTCGGCCATACTTTCGGCCACGCTTTCGAAAGCGTTTCCGGCGGTTCGGTATCGCACGGCGCGGCGGTCGGCCTGGGAATGGCCGCGGAACTTATATTTTCCAGGTTTAAGCACGGCGAATCCGGAGACAACGCGGAACTCGTATCAAAAATAATGAGTTTCATACGCGCCACTTCGCATTATCGGGTCCTTGACGATTTTTTGGCCGCGCCCGAAATATTCGCGCGCATGCGTAAGTACATATTGAACGATAAAAAAGCCTTGCCGGAAGGCTATATCGAAATGCCGCTCGTAAAAAAAGCCGGATTATACGAAATCGAAAAAATAAGCCTGCGGGAAGAATTAGAGCCGTTTTTGAACTCCCCTCATTACCTTCTGGACGAGTGGCGCGAAGGAACGAGGCTTATCAGGCGCGGGGCAAAATAACCGTAAAAGTCGTTCCGCGGCCCGGAACGCTTTTAATCTTTATAAAACCGCCGTGATTGTCGACTATTTTTTTACAAATCGACAGGCCGAGGCCGGTGCCTGAAGCTCGCGTGGTAAAAAAAGGCGCGAATAAGTTATCCATGACTTTTTTATCGATGCCGCACCCGTTATCGGTCACGGAAATTTTTATATAGCCTTCGACGCTCATGCTTGAAATTATGGGTTTTTTCGCGTTATCGTCATCCGCCGCGGCGTATTCGCTTTTTAGAGTCCCGGCGCTTATTGCGGATATGTCGATATCCAGGCGCCCGCCGGTTTCGCTCATGGCCTCGCAGGCGTTTAAGGCGAGATTTAAAATAACCTGCCTGAGCTGCCCGGCGTCGGCCTCGAATTCGGAAGCGTCTTCGCTGATTTTATATCCGAACGAGATTTTTTGCCCGCCGGTTCTGGCGATGGCCTCGATTTTATTTTCTATTATATTCGCCAGAGCCTCCAGCAACATCTCCGAATATATTTTTCCCTTGCTGGGCGGCTTGGGCCTGGCGAAATCGAGAACGTTCTGAACCAGGCATTCGAGAGTCTTGACTTCGTCGAGGATATAGTTTATGTAGCGCGTCTTTTTTTCATCGTCCGAGCGTATCTCGTTTTTAAGAAGCTCCGCGAAGCCCCTTATGCCTCCGAGCGGATTTCTGATTTCGTGCGCGACCCCGCCCGCCATCTGAGAAAGTATGCTCACCTGTTTTTCTTTTTCGACGTTCGATTCTTCGAGCTTTTTGTTGACGATCGTCGTTTCCTTGATACGGTTTTCCAGGTTATCGGCTATCTGGTTAAAAGAATCCGCCAGAAGGCCGAACTCGGAATTTTTGTCGAAATCGAGGCGTTCGTTCAAATTGCCGGCCGCCAGTTTTTTAGCAGTCCCCGATATCGAGCCCAGATTGGTGAAAAATTTATTTACATACACGCCTATTAAAATGACCACCAAAAGTATTCCCAGCAGAACGATTACGATTGCCCAGCTGGAATAGTTGGAATGTATCATTTCGTTTATGGGCGAAAGCTTGCGCCACACCAGAAGTATGCCGAGAACTTCGCCTTCCGGCACGTTTAGGGCGCTCTTGCTGTCGGTAAAAATGCTTGTTTTAATAGGATAAGCGCATTCGACTATGTTTTCGCCTTCGATAACCTGATTTATGACGTAGGATCTGGAGCGTTCTTTTACCTGCCTGTAGCTTTCGTCAAGCAGCTTTTTTTTTATATAACTTATATCCGAAGACGCCACGACTTCAAAATTCCGGTTGAGGACGTGCAGCTTATACACTTCTACTTCTCCGGAGCTGGCGTAATTTTGAAGGTACTGCTGAAGCTTGATGAGATTGTTCATAAGTTTCAGCTCGATTATTTGGTCGTGAATTTCAGAGGTTATAAATTGAATCGATTCGTTGCGGTTTTCCGAAGCGGTATCTTTTACGTACTGAAAAGTGATAACCAGGCCGAGATAAATTAAAAAGGCCGATAAAGCTAGCAACCCTATGATTCTGACGGTATATATCTTAACGCTGTACATTTCGGATGAATTATAAACAATATCCAGTCTACTTGTCAAGTATTTAAACTTTGTGTTATAATTAAAGTGAAATATATTTTATTGCATTATTTATGTCGCAACGCGGCATAACGGAAAAGCAAGCGGCATCGGCTATTATTAAGCAGTTTACGGCGGTATTGTATGAAAGAAACCAGAATAGGCATAAAAGTGGCTTACATAATCGGGCTCCTGTTCGCCGTGGCGATGCTGTTAGTTATCGGCATAAGCGTCGTCGTCAAACCTTTCAGCGCGCCTTTTATCGCATGCATCCTTATAATATTCGCCATGTTTATGGGGCTGGTTTCGAGCATAATTAAAAAAAGCTTTTCGCTTCCCATTTACGAGATTATAAAAGTCATCGACAACACTCACGAAAACAAAGAACTGGAGCTCAGTTCGATAGACAAAAGCTCCGAAATGTATGAAATAGCCGCATCCATATCCAACATCATCGACAGGATAAACAAGGCCAATCAGAAGATCAACCAGCGCAAAATAATAGAAATGGACACCGTCCATAAAATATCCAAGGCCATGAGCGCTCGGCTCAGCCTCGACGAAGTGCTGCGACTCATTATAGATCTGGCCACCAGCGTTCTCGACGCCAAATACGCCTCGCTGATGCTCATAGAAGAAGAAACCAACGAACTGACCATAAGGGTTTCCAACGGCCTGACGCCCGAAATCATGAAAAAAGTCCGAATCAAAGTCGGAAGCGGCATCGCCGGCACCGTCGCTTACGAAGGAAAGCCGTATTTATCAAAAGACATCGAAAACGACCCGCGTTTCAAAAAAAGCTCTAATCCAAAGTTCGAAACCAAATCTTTCATTTGCGTGCCGGTCAAGCTGGGCGACAAAGTAATAGGCGTTTTAAACATCAACGATAAAAAGAACCACGAAATATTCAACGACGACGATCTTCACCTGCTGACGATCCTGGCAAACCAGGCCGCCATAACCATAGAAAATTCAAGGCTCTACCAGCAGGCTGAAAAAAAAGTTGAAGAGCTCGAAATGCTTTTCAGCGCTTCGAAGGTTATGAGCTCCATCCTGGACGTGAATATCCTGCTGCGCCAGGTGCTCGAAACTTGCATACACATAGTTTTTTCAAAAGCCGGAATGATCATGCTGTTCAATCCCGACTCCATGCAGTTTGAAATCAAGACCTGCCACGGGCCCATCGATATGCGGTGCGCCTATGAATTCAGGATCGACAGCGATTC
>JAKPTH010000635.1 GCA_029571125.1 bacterium | reverse complement strand
TTTAACGCTCTGGTCTTCGCATGTGGTCACTAAAACCGACTGCAGCGACTGTATGACGCGCGTAATCAAGTTTTCGTCCGATTGCGGTATTTTTGAAAACTGGAAAGTATCGTTATACTGGCCTTTTATATAAGTCGCGTTGATGAAATTGTTCTCCTGCGGCAGGAAAAGAAAGCCGGCGGTCGCGCCCAGCGTTTCCGTGGCGAGCTCGAGTATGCGGTCGCGCGGGTCGCTCTTGGGATCGTTGAGAGTGGTCGTTGCCCTGACTATTTCGTAAAGTGTATGCACTTCTTCGTATAAATTTGAAGACGCTTCGATCTGTTCTTCGAGTTCCGCCTGGGTTTCGATGGCTTTCTGGTAGTGCTTGGCGTTTTGTATGGAGATGGCGGCCTGGTTGGAGAGCGCCTTCAATAATTTAAGGTCGAATTCGTCGTAAACTTCGCCGGTTATTTTATTGTTTATATTGAAAACGCCTATCACTTTGTCTTTTACCTTTAAAGGCACGGACAGCAAAGATTTATTGTTAAATTCTTTCCCGCTTTTCTTTTTAAAACGGTCGGCGTTTTCTATATCCGTGATGAGCAGCGGCTCTCCGCTTTTTGCAACGGATCCGGCTATGCCTTCGCCGATTTTGACCCTTACGTTGTTGATCAGCTCGGGTTTCATTCCCTTGCCGTAACGAAGAATAAGGTCGCCGCTGGATTCGTCGATAAGCATCAAAGAGCCGCGGGCGCTTTTAAGCGATTCCGTGGCGCCGTCGACGATGCCCTGAAGCACTTCGTTCAGGTTAAGCGAGGAAATGATGCTGCCCGAAACGTTAAGCAGCAGCTGATAATCGTTTGATTCGCGCGTTTTATAGTCAAGCTGGCTGGCGGAAGTTATAAGCTCGTCGAAAACGCTCATGACGCTTCTTAAAAAAGCGGTCAGAAAGCTCACATAATTATAATTTTCTCCGCCTTCGCCGTCCCGGAGCAGAAAATAAAGATATCCGGCCTTGTAGTGGTTGTTCTTATCGGAAAAGATTTTATTGTCCGAAAGGCTGAGCTTTTTTTCATAAACGGCCGCTTCGTCGAGCCTGTAAAGAGGAAGCGATACGCAGACGCAGCCTTCGAAATCGAACCTGTACATGTCGCAGCGTCCGGCGCCGGCTGAAGGCGATCGTTGAGACGAAGTTTCGGCCTGGCTTATTTTCTGGATGAGCGAGCCCACGAAATCCGACTGCGTCTGGTCGATTATCTTCGATTCGCCGGTTTCACGGCTGAACCGGAACCCCTGTAAATTGATCGCGTCGATATAGCCGCAGTCTTTTAAAAAAGTAAAAACCCCGCCGTCGAGTTTGTTTAAAAGCTTGTCGCTTACGAACTTAATAAATTCGTAATAGTATATTTCTTCAAAGTTTTGTTCTATGCCAGTTTCCATTTTCATTTTTAATCAATCGACTTTTATCGTACCGTTAAGCGATTAATAATTTTTATTTTTTGGGCAGCGTCACCGTGAATTTGGAGCCGACGTTAATCGTCGATTCCACGGTGATCTGGCCGTTGTGTTTCTCTATGATATGTTTCACTATTGCAAGCCCCAGGCCGGTTCCGGAAACCTGGTATGTGAGCGAAGAATCCACCCTGAAAAATTTTTCGAAGATTTTGCCGAGCGCTTCTTTGGGCATTCCTATGCCGGTGTCTTTGATGACTATTTCGAAGCTGGATTTGTTTTCTTTGAGGCTGACGTCGACTTTTCCGCCTTCGGGCTTATTGTATTTGATGGCGTTCGAGAGAAGATTTATTATTACCTGCTCTATCTTGGAAGCGTCGCATGATATGTTGGGGGCCTGCTGCGGTATTTCGACGGAAATGGAAACGCCCTTCTGTCCGGCGAGTTCCTTGACGAGCAGAGCGCATTTTTTTACTATTTCCGAAAGGTTGACGCTTGAAAGCACGAGCTTGAAATCTCCCGCCTCGAGCTTTGAAAGGTCGAGCAGGTTGGAGATAAGATTCGTCAGCCTTTCGCTTTCCTGGCAGATGATATTTAAAAATTCCTTCTGAGTGTCCACGTCTTCGCTGCCGACTATATCCAGGAGCGTTTCCGAATAAGCTTTTATGGAGGTAAGAGGCGTTCTGAGCTCGTGGGAAACGTTGGCGACAAGTTCCGACTTTATCTTATCTATCTCACGCAATCTTTGAATTTCGCGCGATTCCGACATATCGCGGAGCATAAAAATGATGGCGAATATTTTTGAATTGTTGTCCTTGATGCAGTTATATGAGATTCTTATCGGAATTACTTTTCCGGTTTCGCTGTAATCGACTTCCAGCTCGTTGAACGATTTTGCGTGCTGGAGATCGGCCTTGGTGGCTTCGGTAAATGCTTCTTTCAGCTTTTCGCTGATGGAAAGAGGCAAAATTTCATTATAAACTTTTCCGATCGTCGCGTTCGCGCTGATGCAGATAAGGTTTTCGGCTACATGGTTGAACGTCTTTATAACGCCCTGCATGTCAAGGACTATAATACCGGTGACCATGTTGTTTATGACGTCGTTTAAATAATTTTTAAGATTGGCCAGGTCCTGGTTTTTAAGGCCCATTTCGTTGTACAAAAAGGTGTTTTTTATGGCGATGGCGGATTGAGCTCCGAGAATGTTCAAAAACTCAAGGTCCTGCTGCATGAAGCTTTCGGCGGTTTTTTTGCAGTACATGAAAATGACGCCTACCGTTTCCATCTGCGTTATGAGAGGAACGATCAGGACCGTGGCTTCGGCGTTGTTTTCCATATCCGGAAGCACTATCGAGCGTTTCTGGGAAATAGACCAGTGGGCGAGCCCGTCGCCGATGATGTTTTTAATCTTCGCGTCTATGGCCGGTTCTACGTTTCTGAGGGCCATATAATTAAAGCTGTCTTTTTCGCCGTCGTAAATGGTAATTGCGATAGAGCTGTATTTGATGATATCCTTTAGGGTATCGCAAACAAGCTCCAGCAGGTTTTTTAAATCGAATTTAATGGATATGGCTTCGGAGAACTTTGTGAGAATGGAAATAATATCATCAAGCGATGATTTAAGATCGGTATTGATTTTTTTTAGAATCTGTATTTTTTGAGTGTCGTTTACTTGCTCTAAGTCAAGGTTTTCAAATTCCTGAACCGCCATGTTAAATTTACCGCCATATTGATATTATAAGCTTGCCATTTAGGCTGTTTTGGCGAATTCCATAAATGTATCCGCTTTTTTGACCTCTTCATGCAGCTCTTCGTATAATTTCGTAAGGTCCGTGGGCTGAAGCTTTAGCTGATCCCAGGCCGTCTTCTGGAGCTGCGGCACCAGCGTGTCGCCGCTGTTGCCTATTTTTTGGATCTTGCAGAAAACGTCCGAGGCGTGCACTAAAGCCACTACCAGCTGATTATTTTCGCAGGCCGCCGGGTTGTGGTGCGAGGTTATGCAGTCTATTATCGTGGACGGCAGTCCCCATTTTTTAGCCACGATGCGGCCGATTTCGGGATGGTCCATATCGTTGAGCCTTTTTTCGGCGTTGACGAAAAGAAGATTTTCGTCTTTAGCCAGCTTGATCACCGCGTTGAACTCTTCGTGAAAGTACTGGTCGAGAATTATTTTGCCTATATCGTGAAGAAGGCCGCAAATGAAGGCCTCTTCGGGGTTTTTATACCGCAGTTTTTTTGCCAGCAGCTTGGTGCACGAGCCGACCGCGATAGAATGCTGCCAGAAGGCCACTCTGTCGAATTCGACGGCGTCCTTCGCCCCTTTGCTCTTGAAAATATCGAACACGGAAATGCCCATGGCGATATTTTTAACGTCCTCGAAGCCGAGGATCATTATCGCGTGCGTAATCGTGGTAATCTGCTTTGGAAAACCGTAGTAAGCCGAGTTGACGATCTTGAGTATTTTGACCGTCAGGGCGGGATCTAGCGAAACGACCTTACTGATTTCGACCGCCGCTGTTTTTGGATTTTCTACCAGCTGCATTATCCTGGTTACCACTATAGGCAGCGTAGGCAGTGTTTCTATTTTTTGAAGTAATTTTTCTGATACAGGCATATCAATCACCAAAATAAGTATCGCACTATTTCTATAAACAATGCAATACTTATTTTTTATTGTGACTTTTCCGAAGGTTTATTTTATATTGCTTTTGCACTGCTCTATTTTCTCGTTAACGTATACGCATTCAGGCGTTTCTTCATCAAAGAACTTTTCGGCTTCTACGAAATATTTAAGGGCGACCGCGAATTTATTTTTATTGAAATGCCCTTCGGCGCGCTTGATGTATAAGTTTCCGAGACGCTTTTTCGCTTCCTTGAAGCCGTCTTCGTATTTATTCTGGTGAACGGGGTAAAACGGGTCTGAATCGGTGTATGAATAATTGAAGTAAAGATTCAGAAGCTCTTTGTAATCTTCCATAGCTTCGTCCCATTCCTGCTTGGAGATGAAATCTTCTTCGGCGGCCGATTCAGTAGCGCCTTTTTTCTTGTGTGCGTCGTATATCAATTTATCGATTTGCTGTTTCGTTTTATTTTCGTCGTCGATAATTTCACGAGCTTCGTTAAGCTCGGTGAGGGCCTCTTCGTACATTTCGGTTTCGATGAAATTTTTAGCTCTTTCTATGTATGGCCCGACGATTTTTGTTTCGCATTCGTTCAATTTATCGTGTGCGGCTTTTTTCAGTTCGTCTTCTGATTCCTGATAATATTTTAAAATTTTGAGAGCTTCGCGGTATTCAACCATGGCTTCGTTATATGAGCCTTCGCTGAAAAATTCGTCGCCGCGCTTGATGAGCGGTTCAGCCTGGGTATCGGACATTTTCTGGAACATTTTTATTCTCGAGTGGTCGAGTTCGCGGTGGATTTCTTCGTAATTGGCCGCTGATTTGTCGCTTAATTCAAGCGCCACTTCGAGCAATTCGACGGCTTTTTCATAGTTGCCCGCCTGCTGGTAGTTTTTTGACATTTCAAGATGCGAAAGCGCGAGATTTTTTTTGCATTCCGAGACTTTTTTTTCGATAATTTCTTTTTTTTCTTTATCGGTTTCCGGCGTCAGTTCTTCGGCTTTTTCGTATTCTATTTTGGCTTCGCCGAAACGGCCCTCGTTAAAATAAATATCGCCCTGCTTTAAATATTCTCCAGCCGATAATCCCAGCATAGTTGCAAATATAGACATTTTTTTTCCTCCCCGGATATTTTTTATTATGTTCTTTGATTTTTATAATTGCCGGCCGTTTTTTCGCTCAGGCTATATCAATGAAGCCGCCGTGATTTTGCGCGCAGTCTGGCCCGGTAGTCGTTTAGAAGCTTTATCATGTCCTGGCATCGGGCGTTTTTTTGGGCCGAGTGAGCTTTTTTAAAATATTCTCCGGCCTGCTCGTAACAGAACAAGTGAAACGCCGCTATTCCCATTCCCATGTTGGCCTCGAAATCGTCGGAGTCAAAGCTCAGGTATTTGCTGCAAACCGACTCGAGTTCGCGCCATTTTTCAAGTTCATAATTAATTATGCCAAGATTTATATACGGCCATTTGTAATGAGGGTCGCGGTTTATGGAGCTTCTGAAAAGCTCCCTGGCGCCTTCGTAGTCGCCTTCGTACATCAAGACGACGCCGTACAGGTTCAAAGCCTCTTTAGAAAACTGAGAATATTTTAACACATTGTTTAAATAAAATAAAGCTTTTATTATATCTTTTTTTTCAAATGACTCTGCAGCGCGGTCGTAATTATCCGTTACTTTCAGATCCGCGTTACAATCGGGATAGAATCTGTCGTAAAAGTAATTTTCGGTTTTTTTCAGGTCGATTGAAACTGCGCCGGCGTCGGCGCAGGCGTAAGTGAAGAAAAATACGCATATGAAGGTTACAAAGTAAACCGCCGCGCGCGGCAAAAAAATAAACGAGATATTAGAGTCGGATTTGCTGTTAATTTTTATCCCCCGCCCTTTTTTTCATTACTTCTATTCTTTTAAGCGCTTCACGCGCGGAAGTCGCTGCGCGGGAAGCCGAATCGAGTCCGATAATGTTAAGATATTGAGCGCGCGCCTCTTCGAACTTATTCATTTTGACGTAAATGTACGCCAGAGTTGAGTAGGCGTGCTTTAAAGCGGCCGAATCGCGGGAGTCTTTTGACGAGCTTAAAATGGAAATATATTTTTGCAGATAGGCGGCGGCGCGATCCGGCTTTTCGAGCTGGTTGTAGCAGAGCGCGAGATACCAGAAGCAGGCCGCTTCGTCGGGATTTTCAGCGAGCACCTGTTCGAAAAACGAAATGCATTTCAGGTAGTTTTTGGCGTTGAATTCGTTTACGCCTTTTCCGATATCGATTTTTTTCTGCGGCGCAGGCGTTTTTGAGTAAACCGATACCGGCCCGGAGCTGTTTTTAGTTTCAGGCAAACCTTCGCGGAGCTTTTCGCCTGTTTCTACGGCAAAAGGCTTCGGACCTTCAAGTTTAAACGGCTCGCCGGCGCTTTGCATAGCCACGCGCGCATAGGCTTTTGCGGCCATTTCGTGGTTTCCGGTTTTGGTGTGGCATTCGCCTATCAAAAAAAACAGCTGCATGAGACGTTCTTTGTCGGAAGTGTTTTTTAAAAGCGATTCGTAATATCTGAGAGCCAGAAAATACTGAGAATCGCAGAATAAAAGGTCGGCCAGATTGTCTTTGATTTCGTAAACGAAAGCCGGATCCCTCGCATATATGAGAGCGGCGGAATAAAATCTTATGGCGGCTTTTATGTCGCCTTCGGCGAGATAGCAGCCCGCCAGCATATAAAATGCGTTAGGATACCATAACGAATTTTTATACTTGAGAATAAGTTTTTGATAACACCATTTCGCTTTATCGTAATTTTTATATTCGTGAAACTTCAGGCCGTCGCGGTATAGCTTTAAATCTTCATCTGCGTAGCCGACGGGCTCGTATTGCTTTCCGCCGCCGATATGCAAGTCTATATCGAGCGAATCGAAGTCGAAGGCCTGGGAGGAATTTAACTTATCGAGGCTGATTTTAGGCCCGGAGGCGTTTCGGCTTTCAGAGGATTGCGGCGGACGGTTGCCGCCTTTTTTTTCGAGCTCTATATCGTCCGCTTCTGCCATGCCGCGGTTCGAATACGCCGGAAGTTTTTCAGGCGAAGGATCGGCGCTGTTATATTTGAGGAACGCCCGCGCTTCGTCGGCCCAAAAAGAGCCGGGATAAGAGTTTATCAATTTCCGGTAATATTTTATGGCTTCGCCCGATACGCCGTTTTTTTTATATAAATCGGCGACGTTGTGTATGGCTTCGGCGCAAAGCGTAGAAGACGGGCATTTTTCAGCCAGATAAAGATAGTTTTCTATGGCTTCGTCGTTTCTGCCGAGCTTTTTAAAAGACTCGCCGCATAAATAAATCGACATATCGTAATAAAAAGAGGCAGGCCGTTTTTCTTTTATATACTTAAAGTATTCGATTGCTTTGGAATAATCTGAATTTTCGTAAAAAGAAATCCCTTTTTTATAAATAAAAACATCGTCGGCGATTACTTCGGATCCCGCGTATTCGTCCTGCAGGATTTTTTTGGACGCCGCTTTTTTTTTCTTTTTCGCCGCGTGGCAATGACTTGAGTTAAATGAGAGCTGATTAAAGCATCCGAATAAAAATGCGAATAAAAATACCGCGACCATAGCGCGGTTCCGGATTTTGCTCTGGGATGAGTATGTGCTGGGAGTCATGCGGTTGCTCGTCGTCACGATAAGATAACGTCCGGTAAATCGACGTATTTTTCATCGATGTGCAGAGGCTTTTGAGGGGTGCACGGGCTCGCGCCGGTTTTGAACATTTCGTACGCGGGTTTCAGGTCGCGCTTGACGGCCGGAAGCGCAAAGAGCGGCAGGGCGTGCCTGAAGCGCATAACGCTGATGCGGTGGTTATCTATGGACGGGTTGAATACGGCTTTGTTCTGGTCTCTCAAATACTTTACGAACTCGCCGCGGCACTCTTCAGTGATCGAGACGACCGCTATTTCGTCTATCTGCGTGCCGGAAGGCATTTCGACGGTGGAGTATGACCACAGGGGCGCCGCCGAGCGCATGAGGTCGTCGATGACGTCGGGCGCGCTGCCGTCTTCGGTCAGCAGGCGCATGATCGAAAGTTCGTCGACGGGCGCGAAGAAGCCGCGGCAGTAATCGAACAATTGAGCCATAAGTTCTTCTTTTTTAGATAAATTCCAGGAGTTGACCGGGCCTGAAATTTCAGCCAGGAATCTTGCGATTACTTCGTCGATATTCTGAGGGCAGTATTTTTCGTATATTTTTTTTATGTCGGCCGCGCCGCTTTTTATTTGTTTTTCGGTGAGCGCCGCCGCTTCGGCTCGCGGGTTTAATAATTTAAAAGCCCTTGTTTCGAACTCTTTTTCGCAGGATATCAAAAAGTTTTTAATCTGCAGGACTTTTTTGTCCGCTATTTCGTCTATGCGCGCGCATACGCGCCTGTAAAAGGCCACGGCGAGCTCGCGTATATAAATTTCTATGTCGAAGTTGATTTCTTTGGCCATTTCATAAATAAGATCGTCGCGCGTTTCGGTAATTTTCGACCGGTAAATAAGATAAGAAAAAAACGAGCCCATGAGTTCGGTCAGCTTATTGACTTTTATGGCTATCATCAGCTGCTTTTTCTGGTCGCGGATTTTTTGAGCTTCGCCCGAAAGCATGTCTGAATAGGCTTTTAGCGCTATCGAAAGCGAGCTTAGATATTGCTCGGCGTAGTTGACTCCGAAATTTCTTTCAGCGAGAATATTTTCGATTTCTTTATCCAGATTCTTTATAACCGACGCTGTGAGGTTTTCGAGGTTCTGGTCCATTAGCTTATACTTTTCAGGCATATAGACGTTTTTGGTTTCGCTGTACCATTTCTGGATTTCCGAAAGCATTTTATCGGTGGATACCGCGTCGAAATCCGCCGGGTTTTTGATTATTTTTATTGGCGCGCGGCCGTCGAAGCGCATATACGTTATGACGTCGTCGGTCACTTCTTCGTTGAGCTTGTTCAGTCTTATAAATTCGGCGACGTTGTTTTTAACTGTTTTTTTATCGCAAGGTTTTATGAATTTCGAGCTGAATTCTTCCGCGAGGATTGCGGCGCATGAATTTTTGACCCTGGCGCCGTCGAAAAAGACGCTGGAAAGGCCGAAGCTTGAATAGGCCGAGGCCCTTTCGCATATTTTATTGTTGAGTTTGTATTTGACGTTGTCTATTACGCTGCGGTGGCGCTTGCCCGCGACGCTCATGAAATCGTAGAAAGCCACGGTGGCGGCCACTTCGTTGAGCCCGGCGGCGCTTTCTATGTGCAGCGATGATTCGGTCCACGAATCTATTAAATAACACCTGTCAAAAGGCCTTGTCCTGAAAGTTTTCGGCTCGTATTGAGGGCCGAGATTAAGATGGAAGTTCTGGACGCTCATGAGATGGTCGAGCTCTTTGAGGGCGGCGTACGCGTTGGCGTCTATGCTCGACTGCTGCTCGATCTGGAAAACCGAAGGCATCACGCAGCATGCGTTGACTTCGCAGTTTTCTATAAAGTTCTGCACTATATAGCCCATATCGAGAAACATGCCCGAACCCGAGCCGCCGCAGAGGGAAGTCATTATATAGACCGAAAGCCCGTCCTGCACGTCGTAACCGCGTTCGCTTGCGGCCGTCTTGTTTTTTATCGACGAGACTTCTTTTTTTACGCGGTTTATGGCGTCTATGACCTGGGATATGTTCCAGTAAAGCGCGAGCCGGCCGATCGTTCTGATCTGGTTGGCGCCGTTGGAAATATCTTTTAATTCAAGGTTTTTGGGAAACCATGAAAAAATATGCGGATGCTTTTCGGCGTTTTTGATAATGCCTTCGACGTCGCGCACCGTAAGGTGGTAAAATTCGTTCGGAGTGAAGGTGGACTTGATCTGGTTGTGGGCTACGGTTTCATTTACTGCGTTGGTTTTTACGCCCATTATATCCATGACGTCGGTGTCGAAGATAAGAAATTTGACGAGCGCAAAATCGCTGCCCGCCTTTTCGTTTATGAGTTTTTTCAGCTTAAGGCAGATTTCGGTTCCGGTGCCGCCCAGGCCTATTATTATAGAAGGCCTTACACAATATCTTTCACTGCGTCGGCCTTCCATCTGTTGAAATATTGTCATAACGATATACCCGGATGCTAGAATAATAAGTTTCAATTAAAAAATAGGCACGAGCGGATTTGAACCGCTGACCCCTACCGTGTCGAGGTAGTGCTCTAGCCAGCTGAGCTACGTGCCTATAGTGATTATATTATATATTATTTATTTAAATTTGTCAAGCATTTTATTTTATTTTTATAATTATCGTTTCGATATGGCCGCGAAGATTCACGGCTACATATTTCGAGCCGGTTCTGCGAACGGGCTAGTCTTTTATTCTCGCTTTTACTTCGGCGGTGCCCTGAGCTTTTTCGGTTTCCGCGCCCGACGGCTTGACCGGATTTTCGGTGTCGCTTACCCGCCCTGATTTCTGAGCTTCTGAGGCGGGATTTGCCCCGGCACCTTTGGCGGGAACTAATTCTTCGGCTTTTACCAGAGGCGTTTTAGGGGCTTTTGATAGGTTGATTTTGCTCTTATCGGCCATGGCCAGTATGCTTTTATCCAGATCGCGGGTTTTAAGGATCTCTTCATAAATCATCATGGCTTTTTCGGGTTCGGCGTCGTATTCGTGAGCAGCGGCTTTCCCCAGAAGCGCCTGTGCGCGCTGGGCGATCGTCAGTTCCTTTATTTTCAGAAGATTTTCAAATTTTTCAACGGCCTTTTTCATATTGTAGTTTCTTAGATATTCGTTGGCGCTCGTGAATAATAAAGGTATCAGTTCCGCTTTGCCGGCGAATATTTTTTCGGCTTCTTCGAATTTTTTATACATTTCGTCTATATTCTTAAGCTTTTTCATGATTAAGGCCAGCTTGTAAAGGCCGGTAAGGTTCTCTGAATAGCCGGAGTAATTAGTCGATAAAAAGTTAAGTATTTCTATTTCTTCGGAGGCCCTTTTTTCGTTAGAATACAGCGCCGCCAATTCCAGGCAGGCTTTCGGCGAAAGGTAATGCGCCGGATACGCCGAAATTATTTTTTTAAAGGACTCTTCGCAGTTTTTGCTTTCGCCGGAGTTCTTATATTTTTGAGCGAGACAGTAAAGCGCCAGAGGAGATTTTTGCTCGATTGAATCGGCCGCTGCGATGTCTTTGAGCTTGTCTATTCCCAGCGCCGATATTTCCTGTTCCGTATAGATTTTGGGCGGCGCGGATTCGGGCGTGGCGTCGGGCTGGTCGTTTTGAGCCATGCATAAAGGCGCGAAGGCGAGGGATAATGCAAAAACAGCAACGGCGGCGGTTAATAACGGCTTATAAATAAAAAAAACTCTTTTACATTTCGACATTTAAAATACCCCCAGCTTTTATTAAAAACAAGGATATATTAAATTTGAAAAATTTACAAGAGTTTTTTTATTTTTATCGTTTTTTTAACCGACGTCTATATCAAAGAATACCCGTGCAGCTTAAATAATTTTGAAAGCCGCATTATCGGAAGGCCTACCACGTTGAAATAGCAGCCTTCTATTTCTTCCACGAAAAGCGAGGCGATCCCCTGGATGCCGTAAGCGCCGGCTTTATCGAGAGGCTCGCCTGTGGCTATATATCTTTCTATTTCGCCGTCGGCGAGATGCTTGAAATATACCAGCGTGCTTTCGAAGGCTTTATGGACGGTTTTCTGGCCGTCCTTAAGGCTTATGACCGCGACTCCGGTTATCACCTGGTTCGCCGTGCCGGAAAGCATTTTCAGCATGCGCCGCGCGTCCGCTGCGTCGGCGGGCTGACCGAGGACTTCCCCGTTTAAAACCACTATCGTGTCGGCGCCTATTACTAAATATTCGATGCCTTTTTCGGCTTTTATAGCGTCGGCGACTGTTTCGGCTTTACGTAAAGCCAGCTCGCCGGCATAATTGCCGGGCTGCCTGTCCTTCTGAGAAACGCTCTTTTCGTCGAAATTGGAAACCGCCACATCGAAGTCCAGATTGATGTTTTTAAGCAATTCCTGCCTTCGGGGAGATTTTGACGCCAGCAGTATTTTGATTTTCGACTTTTCGTCGGCTATGGATTTGATATTTTTCATATTCTGCGCTCATTTCTATATTTTATTTTTTTAATATAGTTTTTTCTTCGGTGGTTTTCGACTTGTGGCCTATATTGATTTCCAGCGTGGTTTTTCCGCCGGCTATAAGGTTAACCTCCTGCGTTTTATCTTCGGCCGGAGCTTTTTCCGGTTTCTGGTCTTCGTAGTTAAGCTCGTAAATATCGTTCAGGCTCACGAACTTAAATCCCGCTTTTTTCAATATGGGTATCAGCTCCGCCATGAGCTTGACCGTGTTGGAATGGATGTCGTGAAAAAGCATCACGTCGCCGCTTTTTACCCGCTTCAATATCTTGTCGAGCATATAATCCACCGAATGGCCCTGATAATCTTTGGAATCCAGAGACCACATGATTATATGAAGCCCTTCGTCTTCGGCCTTTTTAATAACGTATTTCGGAAGCGCGCCGTACGGCGGCCTGAAAAACCAGACTTCCTTGAACTTCGTTATTTTTTTGATGGCCTCTTCGGTGCGCGAAAGCTCTTTATCGATTTTTTCCTGCTTGGTTCTGGTTAAAAACGGATGCGAATAGCTATGGTTGGCTATTTCATGGCCGTCGGCATGGACCCGGGCAGCCACTTTGGGAAATTCGTTGATCCTGCTGCCGAGCATAAAGAAAGTGGCTTTCGCGTCGTTGGCCTTGAGTATTTTGAGCAGTTTCGGAGTATAAGTCGGATGCGGACCGTCGTCGAAAGTGAGAGCGACCATTTTACCGTGTCTTTTGCCGCGCCTCAAAACAGTCTGGCCTTCGAACGAAGCCTCTTCGTCGGATTGTATGTCCACGAAATATTCCTTTATTACCTCGGGAGCTTTAGCCGATGCCGGCTGCTCGCTTCCGGTTTCTTCTTCGTCGGAATATTCTTCGTCTTTATCGCTTTTTCCGCTTTCGTCTTTTTTCGCTTTTTTTTCGCGGACCGTTTCCTGCGGATTGATTCCGGCCGTTTTTTCTTCTTTAACATCGCCGGAACCGGTTTCGCCGATGTAATCGAAATAGTCGCCGTCACGTAAATTCATCGTTTCAGGCGGAAATATCAAAAAACCGTAATTCTTTTTAAAAAACTGCGTTCTCTTTCCTTTGGATTTGCTTTTGGAATAGCCCGAATTACGAACTGGAGCGACTATTCTTTCATCCGAAAGAGGAATCGGTTGAAGGACGGTATTTGCGGACGGCTTGTTAAGTTCGCTTTTCGTTTTTTCTATGAGCTCGTCGATTTCACGGCCGGGTTTCAGGCGGCGGGCCTTGAAAAGACAAAGAAGAGCGTTCGCGTGCTGGCCTTTTTCTATGTGCATGCCCGCGTTGGTGACCCAGCTCTGGTAATCGTATTCGAAACCTGCTCTGGGGGCCTGCGGACCGGCCTGAGCCGGATACGGGCCAGCGTAAGCCGCCGCCAGCAATGCGAGCGTCAAAAGGCTTATCATTGAATATATTTTTGCAGTTTTCATCTTGCGCACTCTCCATGTGTGTAACTTTTTAATAATATAAATCGTCAAAAAAATCGCATAAATTATAGGCCGTTTAACCGCGCCGCATTTTTTTTTCAATTGCGGGCTTTCCGGCCGCCAGATTAAAGAGCTGCGGTTTTAAGCAAATTATTTTTAATTCTTCTATATTATACCAAATTTATCCAAAATAATAAAGGCCTAAAAAATAAAATCAATAATTACTTCGCTTTAAGCGCTTATGGCAGAAATAAGTATCCGGGAGCGTAAGCCCAGGGATCGTTTCCGCTGTCGTAGCCTATTAACGACCATTTATGGCGCGAATCCGCCGGAAGCAGAGCCGCAGGCATCAGGGCGTAATCGTTATTGCAGCTTAAAATCGAATATTTTATCTTTTCCGAATATGTCACAGCCTGCCAGTAAGCGCCGGCTTTTTCGCCGCCATAGACCGTTATCTTAAAGGCGTTTATCCCGTCGGGGGCTTTCCATGAAAATTCTGGCAGCGTCGTCATGCCTAGCGAGCCGTTCGACGGCGTGCGTCCGGTTATCGGGCGCAGCATTTTCAACTCTATTTTTGTCGTCTCATCTTTTTTTATGATTACTTTAAATGCCGATTCCTTCCGGCTGTCGTTGAAATTTACTTCCGGCGGCTGGCAAAGGCTTATGGCTTCTTCGGCATAAGCGCCGCCGACAGGTTCGTATCCGAAAGACGGAGATAAATTAGAGTCAAGATCGATGAATGCGCCTATATAAAACTCCTCGCCGGAAGCGAATCCGCCCAGTTCGAATACGTTATTTTTATAAAGCCTGAATCGTTTGAAGGGGCTCTGCATATCGCGGGTCCTTGAAAATACTATCTCGCACAGTTCTATTTCCGCGCTCGAACCGTATTTGTTGACGACGTTTACGCTTAAAAGCGGATCGAACCTGATATTCGGATTCGCCATGAATTCGGGCTCTGCGGATTTGCGGTTTATACAGCCTGCGCCTAAAAATATACAACAAATCAAAGCCGTATAAATAAACGCCCTTATCTTGCCGCCCGTGAACAGTTTTAATATATTCATAAATTGTAAATCCCCGGATGTTTTTTCTTTTTCGTTAAGTGCCGACGATTAGCAAGGCTCTTGCCTTACTTTGGCTCGAAACTAAAAATAACCATATTACTTATCGAGAAAAAAAAGATTTTAATAAGCGGAAATATTATATTATAAACCGGCAACGCGCCGCACTGCCTTTAAGCGTGCGGCGCGTTGCCGGTTTTATATGCCGTTTTCAGGCAAATTTGAAGCCGTTAATTGTTGCTTTTAATTACATCGACTTTTTTTATGAGATCGTCGGGCGTTAAAGTTTTCATAAGCGGCGCGCCGGAGAATTTAACTTTTGAATAGTCTATCTTTGATTTTTCAGTCAGGGCGGAAACATCGCCGAATTCGATGGAATCGTCCGCTTCGAGCATTACTTTATCTACCGGCGCCTTTTTGATGCTTACTTCTACGCGGCCTTCGGTAACCATTACAAGCGTTTTGTCGTCTTTGAAGCTGACGATGCCTTTCGTGCCTTTTACGCCTGCAACCGCAGTGGAAGTTTCCATTTCAAATTTGCTGTTTTCGCGTTTGGTTACGTCAAAGAAAATGGCGCCTTTTATAATTTCAACTACTATGTCAAGGGTGCTTTTCTCGGAAGGCTTTTTGATTTCTTTTAATTTGACGCTGGTGTTTTCTTCTATAAAAATTTTTACGCCGTCGGAAAAATCGATTTTTGCGCTCGACTTTTCACCGGTTTTAACGGTATCTGACATTGAAAGCTCGCTGTTTACTGATATAGCCTTCCATTCCGACGCGCCGGCCGCCATGGCTTCGACGGTGCCGGAAATAAAAGTGAGTTTCGCTTTAATATCTGCGCTCGAACCGCCGCCGCAGGCGTTTAATGAATACGCGGCGAATATTACGGCGATAGCTAAAGTTATAACTTTTAAGAATTTCATATAGACCACCGGTTCCTTTCATAAGTTAAAAATGAGATCGGATGAGCTGAAAAATATAAGCAAGTCTCATTTTTTTAATAGTTAGCCGGGTAAAAATAATATAAGCTTCAAATATTTTATATCTTAAATTAATTAAAATGAGGGCGAGGAAAATTGTTAACGCCCTCATTTTAATTATATTAATTTTTAGTGAAGCTGTCAATAGATTCGGCGAATAAATGGCCGATAAAACCGCGCGGATTCCTAAGTAAAAAGGTCCTATAACCGTCGCTTTCGGTTTTAATCGCGGCTGACGGCCGGGGCGCTATTCGGCAAACCCGCGCAGCGCAAGGCCCAGCGCCACGGTGTAAGCCTGGCGTTCCTCTTCCGGGCAGTTGATGGAGCTTAAAAACGGCGAATCCGCAAGCGTTACTGAATTTACTTTCAGGTTATTGGCGCCGAAATAATTTTTGGCGAATCCGCAAATGTTTTTTACGCATGCAAGGCCGCCCGTCAGAACTATTTCTTTTACCGGATCGGAGTTTTTATCCTGATAATCTTTTATGATATGTATTATTTTGTCCAGATAGCGCTCGATTTCGGCTTTGAAAGCGTTTAAATATTTAAAGTTTTCATCGTTAGCCGCAGAAGCGCCGCCGGCCTGATTTATATCGTCGAGTTCAAGAGACGTGCCGAAGTTCGAAGACGTGCCAGCGGGGCGTCCAGCGCCGCCTACGTCGATGCCGTTTTTGACTTTGAGCTCTTCGGCCTGTTCGCGGGAAATATTTAATTCCTGGGCGATTCGATTGGTGAAGATAACTCCGCCGTCCTCTTTTATTATGTTGGTGTATCTGAGCGTGCCGTCTTTTAATACCGAAATGTTGGTGGTGGTGGCTCCGCCTTCTATAAGGCAGGTCGTTCCGACCGCCGCCTGGTCTAATTCCAGGGCATTTATGGCAGCCAGCTGGTCTACGTCCATTACGAGGCTGTCCATGTTAATGCCGGCCGAGCGAAGCAAAGACTGGAATTCTGCGACTTTTGATTTTTCCGCCGAAACGTAGAGAACCGGGTAAATCGGACTTCCGTCGGCGCCCGGAATGGGGCCTCTAAGAAGAGAATAATTGATCGAAAACTCGTTGAGGTTGAATTCGCGCATTTTTACTTCGGCAAGGCGTTCCGCTTCTTTCGCGGTTTTAACTATGAACTCCTGCACCATCATTTCGGCGTCCTGGCTGTCGAGGCAAGCCACTACGACGGTCGGTTTTATATTGTTTTCGCTGAACGCTTTTTTTATGGCTTCGCGCGCGTCAGGGAAATTTTTGACGCAAACGGCTTTATTTACCTGCGGCCTGCCGCCGCCGCCCATGACCGCTGAAACGATTTTTATCCAGTTGGTTCCCACGTCGAGCCCGACTGAAACTTTA
>JAKPTH010000624.1 GCA_029571125.1 bacterium | reverse complement strand
CCGAAAAGCGTAACTTACAACATAAACCTTATCGACTGTTACAAAAAACTCAGCAAGTTCAAAGAAGCGTCAGAGATTTGCGAATATCTTATAAAGCTGGACCCTAAGAACGCTCAGGCTTATGACGAACTGGGCTATATTTATTACCTTACCGGCAATGCCGCGAAAGCCAAAGAAAATTATGAAAAAGCCATACAGGCGAATCCTGCGTATGCCGAAGCCCACTACCGCCTCGGAGTTTTATACGATAAATCGGGTCACGCGGAAAGGGCGCTGCAGGAGTATAAGTCGGCTATAAAACTTAATCCTTCTCATGTATTCGCTTTTAATAATATAGGCTTTTCGCTTATGAACAGCATGAAACTCGATGAAGCGGCCGGGTATCTGGAATCGGCGGTAAATATAAATCCTAATTTCACCTTCGCACTGTATAATCTTGGAATCGTTTATTATAACCGTAATAAAGGCGAAGACCTTAAAGCCGCAAAGAAAATGTTCACCAAAATACTTGAGATAGAGCCTAAAAATTCCAACTTTTACAAACTCGCCTCCGACGCGCTGGCGCAGGTTGAATCTAAAAAATAGTGTGCAAATAAAATAATATTATGGAGAGTATGAGATGAATTTGTCGCAGATTTCGAAAAAATTAAAAAATAAAGGATTTATGGACGGCTTTGCCGGAAAAATATTCACTACCGGCTTTATTTTCGGGCTGATAATATGGGCGATCCTTCGGTTTGCCGTAACCTATGACGCCGATATGATAAGAAAGAGGATCGCGAAGCTTGACGGAGAGGCTGTATTAATATCGGGACAGGTCATGGAATGGCGTTATTTCGACGAACTTAAGATACAGGGCGTCGGATATAACGTTATGAACCTTAAAACCCGCAAGGGCAACATACTTGTAGCCACTCTGAAAGACGCTCCCAGCATAAAGTCTAAATATTTTCTGGAAACCGAAATCATAGGAAGCATTGAAACGGTAAATAAAAGGTTCAAGCTTATAAGGCCTCTTGGAAAAGATGCCGCCATAAATAAAAACCTGCCGTTTCTTCTTGAAAAAACCAGGATAAGCCTTCCTTTTACTATATAATCAAAAGCGGAACTAAAAATTTAAGCCTGAAAAAAACCCGGCGCCGAACGCGGCCGGGTTTTCTTTTTATCTGGTTGAGATGGCTTTTTTAAGCTTTTCTATCATGGTTTTAACTTTTGTGTTCTGGGTGTCAAGGCGCATGGCCCGCTGAAATTCTATATAAGCCAGATCGTAGCTTTCAATTTTTGCCAGAAACAGGCCGTAGTTATAGTGGTATGTAAAAGAATCCGGCACGAGCTCGATGGCTTTTTTGAATTTTTCGATGGCGTTATCCACTTCTCCGCGCCGTGCGTGTTCTATGGCCTCGTTATGAAAATCGCGCGCCCCTTTGCCTATATTGGAAGTTTCTTTAATGGTTATCTGCTCTTCGCGCGCGGCGGGTTCTTCTTCCTCGTCGTCTTCGTCCCGCAGATCGTCCTGAGCTCCCGCGACGGTTTTAAAAACGTCTGCAGCTGCGGTTTTTACTTCTGCGGTTTTCACTTCGGTTTCAATGGTGGCCGATAATTCCGGCAGTTTTTCATTTTTGGCGGCCGTACTTTTTTGCGGGTTATTTAAAAACTCCAGATCGTCCATATCGAGGTATTTGTTTATTTTTGTTTCAAGAGTGGCGTCCGTACCGGCTTTTTTTTCCGCTTTTACCTCGGCCGTCCGCTCCTCTTTTTCCTCCGGCGCGGCATCGCATTTTGAGCATTCGAGCTTCGCGCCGCTTTTGAAAGAGTAACGCCCGCCTTTGGGGCAAACGAGCTCGTATTTGAGAAATTTAGCCGATACGATGTCGCGGACGCTGACAGCGGCGTTTTCCGGCAGTTTGTTTTCGACGCGGTAAAGCTCGAGCGCTGCCATTATCCTTTTTTTGACGCGAGCGCACTCGACCTGCGCGTTCACTTTATCCAGAAGCTCGCCGGCGTGAGCCCCGGAAATAAAAGGCGTTAACGCGGCGGATGCGGCCAGGCTGATTAAAACCGTCAGAAAAAAATTAAATATAAGTTTAAAATGAGTGTTTGCATTCATATGAAATTTGTGTTATTATTAATATATAAAATATAGAATCGATATAATATTTTAACATTTTTTTTTCATATGTCAATACTTATATAAATTAAAAACATATTAATAAAATTGAGAAGTTTTACATAAAAGCCGAGGTCAATCAGGTATGAAAAATGTTTCGGATTTTCTTGTCGACTTATCATCGGAAGATGAAAAGATAAGGCTGAACGCCGTTATCGAGCTTGGCGATTCCGACGACGAATCCGCGCTTTCGGTACTCGCGAAATTCAAGGCCGATAAAAATTCGGCGGTAAGGTTTTATGTAAAAAAATCCATTCTCAAGCTTAAAACTAAATTTCAAAACTCTAAAGCAGACGAGCTTATCAACGAAATCAGCGACGAAGTCCGCGAAAAAATTTTAAAAATAAAAATTATTGAAAAAATTAAAGACCGTTCTAAAATAGATAAGCTGTTTTCCGATTTCGAGCAGGAAAACGACGAGCTTATCCGTTCCACTATAGTTTCCGTTCTGGGCAAACTTTGCGACGAATCGCATCTCGATAAAATTTTTAAGTTCACCGAAAACGCCGACAGCCGAATAGTGGCGAACGCGGTAGAAGCCATAGAATCCATCAATTCCGAAAAATCCATCGACCATCTAAAAAACCTTTTGTTCCACGACGATTCGCGCGTCAAGGCTAACGTTTGTAAGGCTTTATGGAACTTCGCCCCTGCGAAAAAAGACGTCGCGTCTATGGTCATGGCGAGGCTTCGCGAGCTTATTACATCGGATAAGCCGTGGATAAGAAGTTCGGCGATTTACGTGCTGTCAACCATTAAAACGGATGAAGCGGTCGAACTGATAAAAACCTGTAAAAACGATCCTGAAAAAATTATTAAAGATCAGGCAGCGGAGACTTTAAAAAAAATAGGTTTCGTCGAGGCGCCGCCCCCGGTGCCCGAAGAGAAAAAAGCCCATATAGAAGAGCTTCCGCCCGACGATATATGGCCGAAAGTGGTTTTTTATTCCAAAAAGTTCTATAAATACGCATCAGAAAAGTACGCCGTCCTGTCTGAAAAGCTCGGCGATTCCGATTACCGCGACGCGATTAAAGCCCGTCTTAAACAGGCTGGAATCGGAATGGTCGCGCTGTTTTTTTTCGTAGTCACTTTTAACGCTGTGTGGGAGCTGCTCTACCCGCCGCCTAAAAAGGCCGCTCCGGTTCAAAGCGTCATACGGCAGAGCCTTTCAAACAACATCCTCGAAGCGGCGGGCTATCTTAAAGAATTGAAATATAGCGAAAGCATATCCAGGCTGCAAAAAGAGCTCGAGAAAAATCCCGGCGATCCGGTCGCTAAAAAGCTTCTGGGCGTGGCTTACAACCAGCAGTCCGAAGCGCTCTTAAAAGCGGGAAAAAACGAAGAAGCCGCCGCGATGCTGGATAAAGTAATAGAGCTTGCGCCCGAGCTCGCCGACGCGTACCTGAAATATTCAAAAATACTTATGATTCAGAACAATAAAGCCAAAGCGGTCGAATTGATGAAAAAAGGCCTCGAGCGCGAGCCGCGTAATTCAAGCCTGAACTATGAATACGCGAAATTTTTGATTTCGAACTCCGAGCTCGCCGGCGCCCGCGACTGCCTGCAGATTGTCATAGAAGCCGAACCGGCGAACGCGCTGGCTTATTACTATCTGGCCGACTGCCTTTTGAGTTTAAACGAAAAAGCTCTTGCGCGTGAGTCTTATAACAAAGCATTGGCGCTCGACCCGAAGCAGTACGACATCAGGCTGCGCACGGCGGACCGCTTTTTAGAAAACGATCTGGTTTCCGACGCTATAAGCGAACTTGCCGATATAACATTTAAAAACCCTAAAAAAATCAAACTGCGTGAAAAACTGGGCAATATTTATTTTCAGATCAGTAATTTCAGGGGCGCAGCCGACGAATTTAAAGCGGTCTTAAAAGAAAATCCGAACGATTACGAGGTCAATTTTAAAATCGCCCTGTGTTATCAGGCCCTCGACAATATAGATGAAATGTTCCGTTATGTGTATAACTCCGTAAAGATAAACGCAAACTTCTATCCGGCGTATTTTACTCTCGGCAGCGTTTATGAATATAAAAAAATGGAATCGGCCGCAAGGACATGTTACGATAGAGTCATTAAGTTGAAGCCGGACAGGCCTAACGGATATGTGGCCCTTGCGAATCTTTATATGAACGGCAATCAGACGGCAAATGCCATAACGGTTTTAAATAGCGCTCTCAAAACCATGCCAGATAATCCTGAAATTCTTTATAATCTGGGCCTCGCTTATTTGAGCGTCAAAGATAATAAAAATGCCAAGGATACGTTATCAAAGCTTATGACGATCGTAGAAAAAGACAAAGAAACTCCGGAGTATCGCCGCGTGGCTGAAATCGTATCGAAATTATAGGCTGTCTGTCCGCAGAAAATAGGACGCCATATAAAAAAGAACCGCCCGAAAACTCGTACGGTTCTTTTTATTTTGCGGTAAAGCGTTCAATCCGGTTGATTTTATTGCCTGTCGATTTTTATTCCATGTGCTTTCAAAAAATCTATTTTTTCTTTTTCGGCTTCTTTCTTTATTTTCAGGGTGATTTCAGAGCTCGTAGCCAGCAATATTTCGCAGCCGGGGCTTTTATTTTCCTCTGGCGCGAGTTGCGAGGTAATTATCGAAGAAAGCTGGTCGATAACGTTTTTTTCTCCCTTTAACGTAACAATTATGCCCGTTTCGTTCGTGGACGAGTAAGCGGTTAAGGATGAAAAAACCGAAACTTCAGCAGATGCGGCCGTCTTGTCAAGAACGGTTTCGGCGGTAGTTTTAGAATCGCTTAAATCGGCTTCCAGCGTTTTTTGGGCGCTGACCGCGGCGGTATCTCCGGCATGTCCGGCTTCTTCCGCTATCATCGCGGTAGCCGTGTCCATTGCCGGCGTTTTGGCCGCCGCATTGTCGCTGCACGATAAAACCTCCACCCCTTCGGTCGTGTTGCTGCAAATTTCCTGCAGCGGACAGCCGTCGCAAAGGCCGCTGGTTTCCGCCGCGAACGAACCGCCAGCCGGTAAGCATGCGAATACAAATGCCGCGATTGTAACTATGAAAAATTTTAATTTCATTAATAATTCCCCCCGATCGTGCTTTTTACTGAATTTTAGCCTTGTATTTTTTCAGAAGATAAACTACTTCTTTATGTTTTTTCATTGACGCTATTTTTAACGGAGTCTGCCCGAGAGCGTTTTTTATGTTAAGGTCCGCTCCGCAGTCTATCAATAATTTTACGGCGTCTATATAACCTTTTTCGGCCGCCGCGAAAAGCGGAGTTTTGCCTTTGGCGGTTTTAGCGTTGAGGCCTGCGCCTTTTTCTATTAAAAGTTTCATCACTTCGGTGTACCCGAATCCGGCCGCCAGGTATAGAGGTGTTACCGCGCCGTTTGCGGCGGCGTTCACGTCCGCGCCTTTTTCGATAAGCAGCCGGACCGATTTGATATCGCCGTTGGCTACCGCCACATGAATCGGAAGCATTTTACCCTTGACCCTGACGCAGGTGCTGTAAACGCTGTTGACGTCCGCGCCGTGGTCGAGAAGGTATTTGACCGCTTCTATATGCCTGCTCTGCTGGATTTCTGCTTCTTTATTGAGCCTTTCTATTTTTTTATCGTTGAAGTAATTTTTTATCACGTAAAGTTTTCCAAGGCATGAAGCGAAAAGATCGTTTATAGGAACTTTTTTTACGTCCGCGCCTTTTTCTATGAGCAGTTTGACCATGTTGACGTTGCCGGCGTCCGCCGCCATATGCAGCGGCGTCTGCTGGTGATCGTTTTGAATGTCCACCACTGCGCCTTTTTCTATCAAGAGTTTGGCTACCGCTGCGTTTCCATGTATAGCGCAGCAGTGAAGCGGGGTGTCGCCGGCGGCGTTTTTACCGTTCACTTTGGCGCCCTTTTCTATGAGCAGCCCGGCGATCGCTTCGGAAGAGTTTCGCGATGAAACGAGATGCAGCGCAGAGGCGCCCTGATGATCGGCGGCGTTTACATCGGCGTTATTTGCCAGCAGCAGTTTCACGGCGCCGATATTAAGATTGTCGGCCGCCTCGGCTAAAGGAGTCCGAAATCCGAGCGCCCGTTCGTTTATCACTGCGCCCTTTTCGATAAGATACTTCATTAATTCGATGCGGTTGTGGCGGGCCGCCCAGTGCATCGGCGTTCTGCTATAGCTGCCGTCTTTAAGGTTTATATTGGCGCCCTTTTCGATGAGAAGCTTTACCATTTTAAGATCGCCGGCGGCCGATGCCAGATGAATAGGGGCGGCCGAGTTGAATCCGAACGAATTAACGTTCGCTCCGGCCTCGATAAGCAGCCTTGCCGTTTTAAAGTCGCCATTGACGGCGGCGATATGAAGCGCCGTGTTGCCGGTTGAATCTTTTTCTGATACTTCCGCGCCGCCGCCGATTAACTTTTTAACGGCCGCCGCGTCTCTTTTTTTTGCGGCCTGTAACAGTTGCTGCGCATTTAAAGTTTCCGCCGCCGTTAAAAACATTAAAGCGGACGCGATAAGCACCGGGTATAAAATTTTTATTTTATTTATGCTGCGCATATAATGTAAATTCCGCCTTTCAATTTTATTTTTACCGATAAAACTGAGCTAAGCAAACAAGCGTAGAGACGGGCTTTTAACCCGTCTCTACAGAATCAAGCCTTTTTATTGTTGTTTATTTCAAATTTTTACTCTGATCTTCTTGTGTCTACGTTGATTACGTTAGGTCTGAAAAGCGTATGCAGTATTATGAGAGGCAATTTCGCCACCGTGGCGTTTCCGGTAGTGTCTTTTACGACCATGAGCATATAGGGAGTATTTCCGGGCTGAGTCTGTTCCCTGAATATGCCGTATGTTTCTACTTTGGTGCCCTTGGTTTTCCAGCTTCCCATAACTTCTGCCAGTGCAGCGGCGTCGCCCAGGTCTTTGGTATCTACGTAGCAGTTGGCCGTTATTGCGGATCCGGCGGCTACCGCTTGCGGCGGAGCTAACGTAATCGTATTGTCAACGTTATCTACGACCGTTATTTCAAAACGCGTTCTGGCGTCTTCTATTAATTCGAGCATTTTTCCCTGGTCGGGAAGGATTCTGTCGAAATCGTAGAAAGCCACGTTGTTTGGCGAATAGTTGCTGTAGGTTTCGGTTATGCCGACATTCGCGTTTTTGAATTTGACCACATAGGATTGCTTGCCGCTTATATTGCCTACGCCAATATCGATGCCGTTATCGCTTGGCTTGAACTGGGTGCAGCGGCCGTCGTTATTTGGAACTGAAACGGTTTCCATCACGGGGTTGCCCTGGTTGGGCAGCGTCGCTACGCTGCCGTCGAGGTTATGGTCTTTAACGCTGACATCGGTCTGACCAAAAGATGTGAACTTGAGTTTGCCCGCCTGTGCGGGGTCCCAGTCCAGTTCGTCGTGGTTTGCCGGGTGATCAAGCGGTTTATTGTTGTCGTCCGTGTCCAGCGCGCCGGTAGCCGTCATTATATACTCGCGGTAGATATTATCGCGCGAGCGCAATGCGTAGAACCTTAATGACGGAGCATCGTTATCTGTTATTGAGATGTAAGCCGGAGCGTTCGGGAAAGTCTTGCTTGATGTAGCCGTTGTAGCGCCCTGGTTTACTTTGTCTTCCAGGTCGTTAAATTCACCGTTTCTGTCGAAGTCGGACATTTTATTGTTGGAGCCGTCCGCGCCAGCGGCATACAGTGGAATATTGCCGACCATATCGTATGGGATGTGGTCTTTGGTGAAGGCGTTTTGCGGGTTATCGAGAACGTACATGGCCCTTCTGTATGGGGCGTCAACGCCGTATCCGGCATAATGCCTGATAGCGCGGTTGGTTTTGTCGGTAACCGGCACAGCCATATCTACTATGGTAACTTCTTCGGTAATATCCTGAACCACGCCCGGAGGACGCAAATCTACAAGCGGATGGAGCGTTTTCTGCAGAACCTGCGTAACTTTATCGTCGGTGAATACAAGATATACGTCTTCGCTTTCTCTCAGGCCTTTTGAAGCTCCGAATTCGGCCCATGCAAGGGATTTTTGGCGCTTCCCCGTCATGGCTTTAAGCGTGGATGTAATTTCTTTATTGGGGTTGTTGTCGCATACGTTATAAGCTATATTTCCGCGGAACGGGTCGCCCGTTGTGCCGCCGTCGTAGCCGACGCCCGTGGCAGGGAAATCGCCGTTAAGGGCGGTCGATTCTTTAGGATCTGTATTCTTTCCGCTTATAAAGAATGCCTGCGGCGGTTGCAAATCTTTTACAGTTATGGCAAAGCCGGCAGGAATCTGGTTGTTATCGTGGTAGGTTTCGGGGCCCCAGTTAAGCGTGTTGTACTTGGTGGATGTGGTTCCGTCCGGCACCAGATCGTAATATGCAAATATGGGGCTGCCGTCGGGATTTGTCATAGGAGTACCGGTTTTGCTTAACTTTTGCGAGCGCCCTTCCCATTTTACCTTTGGATGTTTGAAGACTATATATAGGTAATATTTGCCGGGATCGAGAGGCATATCGAAAGCGTATCTGAGGTTGACGTCTACGTTAAAGGTCCTTTCGCCGCTGCCGGCATCTGTGAAACTGGACCAATTAACGGCTTTTTCGCCTGAAACAAATGTTTTTTCGTCGGAAAGGCGGCCCTTGGCTATTAAAATTCCGGGGCAAAGCCTGTCTACTGGCGGGTTATCGCTGGGCGAGGCGGGTTCCATAACCGTTTTGTGGAACGCGCTGGTGCCGTCGGGCTTTAGCTCTTCGGCGGCAAGGTACCATTCGTATTCTATGCATCCGCGGTCGGCTTTATTAAGCGGCGTCATGGGGTTTGCGCTGGTTCCTGCGCCTACTACCCATGTGGGGAATTCCGTGCCGGGTTTGCCGAATATCAGGTTGAGCGGCACTCCGGCCAGTTCCGGCGGAACGGTTGTGAGTGTGCCTGAACCTGGAGCTTTTTCTCCGAAATTGCGGAGCAGCGGTTCTACGACCGTATTGGCGCCGTCTTTTTTACTGTTTGAAGGCCGGGCGGGCGCTCCGGTTATATAATCTTCGCCGCC
>JAKPTH010000621.1 GCA_029571125.1 bacterium | reverse complement strand
ACTTTATAGCGCTGGCCCATGATTATATTCATGGTGGCCTGCGTGCCAACTATCTGACTGGTGGGAGTAACGAGCGGCACCCAGCCGAGATCTTCGCGCACTTTAGGAATTTCCGCCAGAACCGCTTCGAATTTATCCATGGCGCCCTGCTTTTCGAGCTGTGAAACGAGGTTGGTGAACATGCCGCCGGGAACCTGATAAATAAGAGCGCGTACGTCGATCTTTTCGGCCAGCGGCGAGATGAGGTATTGATATTTTTCTTTAAGCGTTTCGAAGTAACGGGTTATATCGGTAAAATGCTTTGAATCGATTCCGGTTTTATAGCCGGCTTCGTCAAGGACGGCCACGAGCGTTTCTGTGGTCGGCTGCGACGTGCCCGACGAAAACGGCGAAAGCGCCGTGTCGAGATGATCAGCGCCAGCTTCGGCCGCCTTGAAATAGCTTATAGGCGCCATGCCCGTCGTGCAATGGCTGTGAAGCGCTACCGGAAGCCCCGTCTCTTTCTTCATCTTTGAAATGAGCTCGTAAGCTATGGCTGGTGAAATCAGGCCTGCCATATCTTTTATGCATATTATGTCGGAACCGCAGTCTTTGAGCTGCTTTGCCACGTCTATGAACGACTGCAGCTTGTGGACGGGGCTTATTGTATAGTTTACAGTACCCTGCACTATAGCGCCGCATTTTTTCGCGATTTTGATGGAGTATTCCATATTGCGGATATCGTTGAGGGCGTCGAATATTCTGAAAACTTCGATTCCCGTTTCATGAGCCGTTTGGATGAACTTTTCTACGATGTCGTCTGCGTAGTGCTTGTAGCCGACGAGGTTCTGACCGCGTAAAAGCATCTGCAGCTTTGTTTTTTTAATATATTTTTTAAATTCGCGTATTCTCTGCCAGGGGTTTTCGTTGAGGAAACGAAGGCACGTGTCGAACGTCGCGCCGCCCCACATTTCAAGCGACCAGTAGCCTACCTGGTCTATTTTTTCGAGTATGGGTATCATGTCGGATGTTTCAACGCGGGTGGCCGCAAGCGATTGATGCGCGTCCCTGAATATGGTTTCGGTTATTTTTGGCATTTATTAATCTCCTTATCTGATCGTTATCTGAAAATAGTTTTTGATTACTCGACCACTATGAGCATGTCGCCCGCCGTTACGGCCTGGCGTTCGCTGACGAGTATCTCTTTAACTTTGCCAGTGAAAGGCGAATTAACTATGGTTTCCATTTTCATCGCTTCAAGCTTGACGACCGCGTCGTTTTCTTTTATCTCGTCGCCTTCTTTTACTAAAACTGCGATTATGCTTCCGCTCATCATCGCGTTGATGGTTTTACCGCCTGACGGCGATTTCTGGCGGGGAACCGCGAGCGGCACTTTGGGCTTGGGCGTAGGAAGCGGAGCCGTAACGACCGTCGGCGGCACTATCACGTTAGGCTGAAAAGTCGGCGCGGCCGATTGCGTCTGCATTTCCTGCACTTCAACCTCGAAAGATTCCTTGCCAATTTTAACGATATATTTTCTAATCATATGCCTACCTTTCTTTCTATGTATATAAATTAATTAGCGTCTTCCCCATTTGTTCCTTGAAAGTCTCTGCATTCCGGTCATGCGGCCGAAGAGGCCCCAGATGTTTAAATCGCTCGAGTGTACCGGTTTAATGTCGAGTATTTTGAAATTGAGCTTTTCATTCTGAAGGTACATGCTAAGCGCGGCGGTTATTACTGCCATGGTCTTTTTGGGGACTTTATTTTTTACCGCTGAAGAATCTATTTTTTTGTCAGCCATTTTTTCACCTCTTAATTTAATTAAACGTCTAAGTTCGCTTTAATATTGATACGATTGAATGTTAAAGCGGAATGTTAGCGTGCTTTTTATTCGGCAGAGATTCGCGTTTGGTGCGAAGCGTGCTGAAAAGCGAGGCTAAAAAAGGCCTTGTTTCTTCCGGAGTTATTACGAAATCGCAAAGTCCGCGTCTGGCGGCTTCATATGGATTGCAGGTAAGCTGTTCATAGGTGTCTATGAGCTCTTTGCGTTTTTCCGCAGGATTGGGGGAGCCTTCGATTTCGCGCTTGAATATGAGCGGTACCGCTCCGTCGGCGCCCATAACGGCGATTTGCGCCTGCGGCCAGGCCACTACGTAATCCGCGCCGAGGTCTTTGTTGCACATTGCAACCGAAGCGCCGCCGTAAGACTTTCTGAGCGTTAGATTCACTTTGGGAACGGTGGCTTCGGAGTAAGCGAATAATAATTTAGCGCCGTGCCTTATTATGCCGCCGAATTCCTGGTTTTTGCCGGGCAGGAATCCGGGAGTGTCCACTATCGTAAGTATTGGTATATTGAAGCAGTCGCAGAAGCGGATGAAACGCGCGGCTTTGTCGGAGGCGTTGATATCCAGGCAGCCCGCGAGAGCGTTTGGCTGATTGGCGATAATGCCGATTGACTGGTTGGCGAGACGGGCAAAGCCGATTACCATGTTTTGAGAGTAAAGTGGCATCACTTCGAAGAAATAACTGTTATCAACTATTCTGCGGATTACGTCGCGCACGTCGTATGGCATTTTTGAATTTGTCGGAACAAGAGCGCGCAGCTCAGGATCTTTTCTGTTTATGTCGTCGTTTGTTTCGGTGTGCGGGGGATCGTCGAGGTTGTTAGAAGGGATGAAGTTCAATAATTCTCTGATCTGTGAAAAGCATTCGGTTTCGTCGTTGCAGATGAAGTGGCCGTTGCCTGATATGGCGTTATGCGTGTATGCGCCGCCGATTTCTTCCGCCGTAACGTCTTCGGCCGTGACCGCTTTAATGACTGACGGGCCGGTGATATACATCTGGCTGACTTTGTCTACCATGAAAACGAAATCGGTAAGCGCCGGCGAATAAACCGCGCCGCCCGCGCACGGGCCTAA
>JAKPTH010000599.1 GCA_029571125.1 bacterium | reverse complement strand
GAAGAACAAAAAGCCGAAATATCCATAGGCGGAGAAAAATCCCTCGTAGAAGTATTTTTCGCTCCCGAAGATAAACCGAACGCTAAAATATACGAATTATTAAGCCAGGCCAAAAAAGAAATATATTTCATGCACTTCGCCTTCACGGCTAACGAAATATCAGACCTGCTCATAGACAAATCCAAAAACGGCGTGAGAGTATCCGGCATTTTCGATTCAAAACTTTACCGTTCCACCGGGCCTTATTCCGAATTTTTCAAACTCACCAGCGCCGACAGCATAAATATAGTTCTCGCCGATAATCCCGACGGCAAGTTCCACCACAAAGTATTCATTGTAGATCCCACGCTGCCCGACGGCTTCGTTATAACCGGCTCCGAAAATTCGTCCAGCAACGGCGACCGCACTAACGATGAAAACGTTATAGTAATACATAACGATAAAGTCGCCAAGGCTTACTTCGCCGAATTCAAAAGACTGTTCGGCAAATTTTCCACGGCTTACGCTACTTGCGTTAATTTATACTTCAAGCCCGAGCAGGATATCGAGCACATAAGCATGGTTTTCAATACGAACGGCAAGCCCGTCGATAAAATAGAAATCGGTTACCCCGCGCGCTGGACCCTCACCGGAAACGAAAGCGTGCGCCTGCTCACCATAGATCAAAAACCCCTTCCAAAGGGCTCGCTTATATTCAACAGAAAAGGCTTCAGCGCGGTTAACTTAAACCTCAAGGCGTTCGGCAAATCCAGCTTCGTGGTATTCGATTTCCAGAAAATGAAGGCGCCTAAAATAAAAGGCGGCTATAACCTGTATATCAAATCGGCGGAAAAAACCGAGCAGAAGGCGTTTCCGCTTAAAAGCCAGCCCGGCATATTCATAGCCGACTCGCTTTCGGGCGATTGCATTACTTCTTTCGACGCTATGCTCCAGAAAATGCAGACGTCTTATTCTGAACTGCTTTCGATACAGGAAAATTCCACTAATTCCGAAATTTTTGAAAAGCTCTTCAAAAACTGGCAGGCCAACTACTTTGAAATTAAAGAAGTGCTGCTCACCGACGCTAAAAACCGCAACTACGAAAGAATCGACAGGTTCCTGGCCATATACGTCACGCTCGGCGCCGAAGATAAAACCAAGATGCCCGGCCTTACCGAAGGCCTCGAAAAAATATTCAAAGCCAGCGCGGCTTCCGGCGATGAAGAGGCGGCTAAAAGATTAAAAATGCTTAAATAAGAATAAAAATCGTTAATTATGATTTAACGGCTAAAATAAAAAACTTCCGGCGGCATAAAGCGCAGCCGGAAGTTTTTATTTTGAATTGATAGCGTTAAGCTGGCGCCGGATAATTCCGGCTCAAGCTCATATTTCTGATACGTCCATTTCCATTGCCACGAAAGAGCATGGCGATATGGGGCTTAATTTATCTTCTGATGCTCCAAGGAAACTTTTTCCGAACATATCGTAAATATTGGATTTTACCTGTATCTGCGGAAGGCGGCCCAGAAAGTCTTTTCCGTCGAAGTAAAAGGCGAGCTGCACTGGCGAGGAGAAATCTCCGTCCGGAGTGAAATCGCCGCCGGAGGCTATATAAACCAGGACGGCCTTTTTTCCGCCGAGAAGTTCCGTAATGGATTTTACGGTGTTTTTAAGACGGCCGCCGGGAAACCCCGCGCGGGGGACCGCGTCGAATTCGCCGACGGCGCTTGCGGTGCTCTGAAATTTATATTCGGCGGCGGTTTTTTTATCGGCGTACGGCCTTAAAATGACTCCGTTTTCGATCAGAGGGCACTGATACCCGGGGTTGACCGAACCTTCAGCGTCGAAGAAACACGTGAAATCGGTGTAGGGATCGCACGACTGCATAAACGAAAAATTTTCGCTGAAAGCTTTTTTACCGACCAGGCCAGTGAAAAGAGAGCTTTTCGTTCCAATTTTAATTCCGTCGAGTTCGGATATCAGTTTTGAATATATAAGCCCGTCTTCGGATAAAAATACTACGGGCTGGCGGCCTTTCTTTTCGAGCTTCATTTTTTTGTTGAACGCCGAGCATACCCTGTCGATCTCTTTTAATGATTCTTTCTTATCGTATGTTTTGCCGTGAAAATCCACGAAAGCATCCATTATATTAGACGATTTTTTATCTTTTATAAGCAGGCCCAGCGCGAAATATCTGTTTTTATAATTCAGATCCAGCCCGGCGTTATTGGATATGCACGCTTCGGATTCGATCATGCACATTTCATGTGAAAAAATGAAATCAGGCCGGCTCTTTCGGAGCTGCGAAACGAGGTCATGCGCTTCGTTAACGAAGTCTTCTTCTTTGATGATTTGCGGCAGATGAACGAAGGATTCAACGCGGTTCGAAGACGGGGAAAAGGCGTACGGGATATTTTTCTTAAGCGCTTTTCTGGCTTCGGAAGCGAGTTTTGTTTCGTCGCAGGCGCCTATGGCGGAACCTATTCCGATACTTTTACCGTCGTAAGCCCTGATGGCTGTTTTTGAAATATCCTTTTTTTTGAGCGATTTGACCTGCGTATTTTCTATATTTATGATCGAATGTTTCGAGCGTATGAAATATTTTTCTATTATCATCGTTTACCTCAATAAAATTATTACTGAACGTTCATATTTTTAACGAATGTGTAAGGCCCGCCGAAAGAGACCGAAAGCGGATACTGCGCCATTTTGCCGCAGCCGCCGCTGACGGACGAATAAATTTTTATTTCGTTTGAAAGGCCGCTTATATCGTTGAGAGTTTCGAATACGTTTCCGGTTATGACCGCCACATTTAGAGGCCGGCCTATTTTGGAATCCTTTATTTCGTAGGCGAGCGACGGGGCGAGAGTGAAGGTGGACATGCCGGAACCGTGTTTTAATTTTTCGACGTATATTCCGTTTTTAACGGTTTTGAAAAGCTCTTCGCGCGTCATATTGCCGGCTTTTATATAAGTGTTTGTCATTCTTACTATGGGCTCGAACTCGAAGCTGACGGCGCGGGCGTTTCCGGTAACTTCTTCATCGAGATCGGCCGCGGTAGAGGCGCTGTGAAGCCGCCCGGAAAGGACTCCTTTTTTTATGAGAAACGTTTCTTTTTTTATATTTCCTTCGTCGTCGAAGGGCGTGTCCTCGCCGTCGGGGTGGTTTCCGCCGTCGCAAATGGTAAGCATGGGCGCGCCCACTTTTTTTCCGATCGCCCACTCTTTTTTCATGGTTTCGTCGCCGGTCATGAAATCAGCTTCGCTTTTATGTCCGAAGCTTTCGTGCGCAAATATTCCCGCGGTCATGGGAGAGAGTATTACGTTATACCTTCCGGGCTTGACTGGCGCCGATTCTTCTATGAACGAAAAGCATTTTTTCAGGTATGAATTATATTTTTCTTCTTGTCCGAAAAGGCTTTCAAAGTTTTTTTCGCAGACCTGAAAAGATTCCGGCATCATCTTTTTTTTATATGACATATCGAAACTCAAGATAGCTCCACATTTTTGATTGTCGAACTCGACGCAGGCGCCCTGCGACGACACGAATTTTTTTACGACGCGCCTGTCTGAATAGATCGCCCGCCACATTTTAATTTTACTTTCGGAGTTTAACCTGCCGAAATAGCTCTGAAGATATTCGTCTTTTTGCGAGTTTTTGATTTTTTCGATTGAATTATCGGCGTAGTTAATTCTTTTAGAAGCGTTAACCTGCATTTTTTTAACGGTTTTGTTTTTTAAAATGCCGGGATTTTTTTTTGCCACGCATGCGAGAGAATCTATTTCGGCCTGCAGCCCTTTGACGTTGGTGGTGGCGCTGTAATACCATCTTTCGCCGTCGAAAACGCGTATGAAGGCCCCGATATATTTTCTGGTCCTGTTTTCATCCATCTTATTGAGGGTATAAGCGATTCTGGTTTCGAAAACATCTTCTATTCTGACGTCGGTATAGAGATTTTTAGGGAATTTAAACATTTTTTCTCCGCCTATCGAATAAAACTTATAGTTTTTTATTTAATATCGCTTAATATTATACCATAAAATTCATCGAAAATCAGTTTTATCAGGGCTTGTTTTTAATTATTCATAATTTTTTATCAATATCTGGCTTCCCGAAGCTTCCGCGCCGTCGAGCGCATAATTGTTTCCGCCTATTTCCATGAATTTATGGTTTTTATTATTTTTAGCGCCGGTAAGATTTATATAATGCGTCCCGGGAATCAGAAGTTTTTTAGATGGATCCGCGCTGGTATAGCCGGCAGGCATTTTAAAGATGATTTCCTTCGAATCCTGCCCCCAGTCTATATTTGAAGCCGGGATCTCAGGAAGGTCGTTTAAATCTTCGGGGCCCGGATTTATCGGCTGTGATTTAAGATTAGGCGAATTGTAGTATCTGAAAATGGATTCAGGCGTTGCCAGAGGGTCGCTCGATGTGGAAACCGCGTTGGAAGAGGCCGCCGCTTTTAAATTAATTCCGCTTTCAGGCAGGCGCGCTTCTTTATTGAAGTAAAGGTGCAATACGTCGTAGCACTTTTCGGCCTCGAGCGGATCCATAAAATTTCCGCCGAGCGGGTTGACCTCTAATTTAGCCGAAACGAGCGTCAGGGCGCCTATATAAGTTATGACGATATCGTCCTTATTTTCAGGTGCGTTTTGGGCTCCGTCTTTGTGCTTTCCGTCCGGGCCTTTCGAATATACGACGCCTTTTTTATAATCCTGTTCGTAGCGGTTGCCCCAGGGGTCTTTTAAAGTATCTATAGTGGCTACGTATTTGCCCTTGAGTTCTTTCAT
>JAKPTH010000251.1 GCA_029571125.1 bacterium | reverse complement strand
TTGAGCCGGTTGACCCTGCCGCCTTCGAGATCTACCGCTATGAAAAGCGGCTTGCGTGAATATTTCTTTAAAGAGCTTATAAGCGCTGCGGTTTGCGCCGGGCTGACGATGTTGCGCGGCGAACTTTTTGACGGCACGTCGTAGTTGAACAATATAACGCCGCCTATGGCATGCGTTTTAAGGGTCTTTACTATGGCCGACTCTTCGGTGGCTTCGCTGCCTCTGAAGCCGATTATCAGCATCTGCGCTATCCTGTCTTTGAGCTCGTCATCGCTAAGAAGCCATCGGCTGTCGGCGTCGCCGGCGCAAGCCGCGAGCTTTATTGAAATCGCCAGAAGCGTAATAACCGGAATCAATTTTTTCATCAATGATAATAACACTTTAACCCCTGCCTTCGTTTTTTTTATCATTATACATAGTTTCCCCGGTAAAAATCAACTCAAAAAAAATAAAACCCGTTTTTTTGGCTTTTTGATTCTTATCCGACCTGCTCTTGCATTGAAATGCATTTTAAGGCTATATTTAAGTTAACGGCATATTTTAGCGTAATATGAGGTGATATTTATGTTTTTCGGCGCCTGTGCGGAACCTTTTATCAAGCCTTGCGCAAAAATTATGGGGGCGTTTGCTATCGCGGCCGGGCTTTTTTTGGCTTCTCCGGCGGTTAAGCCGGCTACGGCCTACGAAGAAGCGTGGGACAGTATCGAAGCACGCAAAAGCCCCATTAAATGCAAGAGGAAAGTCGAATATAAAAGAATAAAGTCGAAGTATAAAAATTATTCGATTCCGTTTAAAGTGATCCTTCCTTCCGATTACGAAATTTCGGATAAAAAATATGGAGTCGTTCTGATGCTTTGCGGCGCTTCGGGCGCCAGACGGGGGGCGGGCGCCGAGCCGCTATATTTTTCCGTATGGTGCAAACTGCCGCGCGTTATGGATAATCTGGCGAAGCAGCAGCTTGTAAAAAAAGATTTTGAATATGCCATAAACGATAAAGAATTAAAATGGTTCAATGAAAAACTAGCGGAAAATCCATTCGAAGATTTTATAGCGGTAGATTTGTGGCATCCTTCTTCCGGACGTGATTTAAACTATGATAAATTCATTACGGAAGAATTGTTCGCTTTTCTCGATGAAAATTACAGGACGATACCTTCAAGGGATTTTAGAGCCATAGACGGGGCTTGCGGCGGCGGAGCGGTGGCGCTCATAACTGCGTTTCGCAATCCTGAATGTTTCACTGCCGCCGGCGGTATGCAGACTGACCTTGGCACGTTTCCTTACGCGTTGAAATTTTTCGAAGAAAATAAAGAAAGAATAAAAGCGGCCGGGTTGAAGTTCAATTTAAATACCAATAGAAACGACGTATGCAATTCTTATTATTTTCAAACAAAAAAAGACGCGTCAGGCAATAAAATAAAAGTTGCCGACGGCGAACTGGCGAAGCTTTCACAGATGATCGAAAGCATAGGCCTTACGGCTGAAGTAAATGTTTTCAGCCATTGCATTCACGGATATTCGGCTTACAGATATCCTAACGGCCATCAGACGATGCTCTTTTATAGCGGCGTGTTCAAGGCGAACGCGGCTAAAATGAAGCCGGAGGACCTTATAACGGCCGGAATAAAAAAAGTTAATGAAGTCGAGGCGCTTAACGTTAAAAGAGAATAAAAAACTTGCGGCCGAAAGCCGCTAAGTTTTTAAAATAATTTCAGAATATCGTTAAAACAAAGCCTGAAATCGGTTACGGTTTCAGGCTTTGTTTATGAAAATACGGACGCGCCTTTTTTCTGAATTAATTACTTGACAGAATCCATATTTTTTAGTAAAATTATTGCGTAATTTACTTTGGCAAATATAAATAAAAAGTAAAAGTAAGCACATTGAAGGAAGGTATGCCGTATGAAGAAAAACCAACTGTTAAGGTCCATGTTATTAGTTCTTTTAGTATTATTAACCGCTTTTAATCTGTCGTTCGCGGAAGTTGAAGACGCTGAAGATCAGGGCAATTTTCCGCCTCCGGATCCAAACTATGGCACTATTTACAGAAATCAGATCATATCCAATATAATGACCAATATCGATTCCACCACTTCCAGCGGCGAGCTTTCCCCCGCCACTTCATTTTTCATCAAAAGAAGAATCAATGAAATTTCTGAAGTGATCAATCCGTCCGGCGACCGCGCTCCGGTTTTAAAAGCGTCGTCCAAGCATTACGATATCAGCGCACAGCTTGGCGAGCTCAATACGGTTTTCGATGTTACAAGAGCTTCCGAATCTCCGAAACTTGAACTTATAAAAAAAGACATAGATAAATTAGCTGCTACTACAGGCGCATTCGACTCATGCGACTCGCTGTCGAACGAAGCGCTCAAAGAAAAACTTCACGATTTAGTAGGCAATCACAGATCGCTTGGCTATAACGGCGGCCGTCAGGCTATGTTTTCCGATATAGACAACTCAGGCGGCAAAGTAAGATGCGTTTACACCGCTCGTCAGGTCAGCTGCACCAGCACTCCGAGCGCCAACCCGCCGCAGGCTATGAACACCGAACACACCTGGCCTAAATCTCTCGGCGCCGGCAGCGAACCCGCCAAAAGCGATATCAATCATCTCTATCCTACAGATACATTCGCCAACTCCACCCGTTCAAGCTATCCGTTCGGCAATGTGACGAATCCCAAATGGTCTCAGGGCGGCTCTTCGTTCGACGGCGACACGTTCATGCCCCGCGAAGACCATCGCGGCAAAGTGGCTCGCGCCTACTTCTATTTTTCAGTAAGATATAACCTTCAGATAAAAGACGCCGAAGAAAAAGTGCTTCGCGAATGGCACGCAAAATATCCCGTTACCCAGGATGAAAAAGACCGCAATGAAAAAGTCTGCGGCTATCAGGGCAACAGAAATCCCTTCGTTGACCGTCCGGATTTCGTAGACAAAATAAAGAACTTCTAATATAAAAAATTAAAATATAAAATAAATTTAAAAAAACAGGTTGAAAAACCTGTTTTTTTCTTTATGTTTATGATAAAATAAAAAGGGAAAATTATGAGTATTTTCGATTTTTTATGGGGGTAATATGGAAAAAATAATTTATTTGAATTCCGAGTCCATCGGAACGGGTTCCGAGGAATTGGGAAAAATCCTTACAAGAAATTTTCTTCTTACCGTTAAGGCGGAAAACATTAAAATAAAGGCTATATTCCTTCTAAATTCAGCGGTCCGGCTGGCCAGTGAAAAATCACACGTTTTAGACGTTCTGAACGATTTTATAAATGACGGCGTAAAAGTTTATTCATGCGGAACATGCCTTGATTATTTCGGCCTTAAAGATAAAATCGCGGCCGGCGAACCGGGCAATATGAAAACTCTTTGCTCCGTGCTTTCGGACGAAAATATACATATCATCAAGCCGTAGCCTTATGAAACCATTTCGTAATATTTGCGGCCTTAAATGTGAGGCCGGGGCGTCGGGTGATTTTACGTCTGAATTATGAACAATAAAATTGCAGGCGAGTTCGCCTATATTTTCGGCGGTTCCGTACCGCAGAATATTAAAATACATTCTATTCTCGAATCTTTTCTGGATTTCGTCACTCTCGATCCGGCGCCGGAATGGCTAACTTCCGATTGCGCGATAATCGTCAAAATAAAAAAGCGCGACCTGGGCCGCGCTAAAGAAATATTAAAAACTTCTAATATATTTGATGTTGAATATATAGAACGATGACCGGTTTTCGGCCGGCTTATTGTTCCTGTTCAGGCCAGAACTTTTTTTTGAGCCATATTCCGGCTTTGTCGAACATGTAATAAGCCACCGGGACTACTAGAAGCGTGAGCAGCAGGCATAAAAACTGTCCGCCTATGATAACTTTAGCCATGGA
>JAKPTH010000592.1 GCA_029571125.1 bacterium | reverse complement strand
TCCGGCAGGTCCTGTATTTTCCATTCATTTAAAAACCTGTGAAGTTCGTTGATGGATTTATTATTGATAATCTCTATAAAGCGGTTGAATAAAATAAGTTCGTTCGGATTGCGCCGCGAGCTGTCGGTATTGTTGAACGTTTCGACCCGGGTAAGGTATTTGTGGTTTTTTATTATATTTGACACGGCGTTTTTCATGCCTATCTGAAGCGGGTGTATGAATTTAATTTCGCCGCCGCATGCTATCAGCTGTGGGAATATATTGTCTTCTTCGAGGAAGGCTGAATCATAATCCACCTGGGCTCGGTCTTCGAGGAATTTTTCGTTGAGGCGTTCGGGGCTCATATCTTCGTAGTAGCGGCGGACCGTTTCATACTGAGCGGTAAGTTGATCGAGCTCCCACTGGGAGATGAGGCCGATTTTTTTCTTGTTTTTCGCCACCTGATATTGCGTTCTTAAATACAGCACGCGTTTATAGGAGGTTTCGAGCAATTTCGTGTATATAAGCTCGCCCAGATGGATTCTCGAATATTGTCCGCTGGAAACATGTTTCTTCAAATCGCTGAGCGTGACGGGTTTCATGCAAAGGTGCGCGAGGTCTTCGTAGCCCTGGTTGAGGCGCACAATGTGGGTATCGTTGAAATGCTTCATTATAGTGTCTATTACGACTTTTCGGCTTTCGGCGTTTTTCTTGAGCCCGTCTATAAAAACATCGAGAAGGTTAGAGTTGTCTTTAAAAAACTTAAAAAACTGTTCAGGCGTGGCGAACATGCCGGGCAGGTATTTGTAATGGCGGCGCTGTTTGCTCTTGCCGACGCTGAATTCTATGCCTATGCGCACTTCTATTCCGAGTATTTTTCCGGCAACCAGGGATTCCTTGATTATCTGAGGCTCGGTGATATCGTAATAGACGAGGGTTACGCTGGATATCCCCTTTACGAAAGCGTCCAGCAGCACCTGGCATGGGGTTTTACGGCCTTCGGACATGCTGTCGTGAACGTGATTGTCCCAGCCGAGGTCGAGGTCTTTCAATGCCTTGCCTTCTTCGGGCACTTCTACGAGATTCAGTTCGCGGAGCATTTTGCGTATAACGGGTCCCTGGCCGAAAGAAGCGATCGTGAAATCGGATAAGATTTCGAGCTGGCGGCGTCTGTTGCCTTTGCGTTTGATAGCTTCTTTCATTAAAGCGATCTGCACGCGTGCGGTATTGAGGGGCATGGCTATATTTTTAGCGTGAAACGAAAGCTGAATGAGCGTTTCAAGCGCGTCCAGGCGTTCCTCGTATGCGTTCGACTCCAGAGCGTGGGCTATTTTAATATACGATTCCGCGATAGAAATCCTTCGCTTGTAAATTTCGCGCAGATATCCGCCCGGGTGCGATCTCAAGTAATAAGAGACCTTTTCGGGCTGTTCAATTTTTTTATTCAGCGCTTCGAGCGCATTGCGCAAAGCGCCGTCAAAGCTGGTGACGTCGATGAAATAATCTATGAAATGCGATAATCTGCTTTTTGTTTCACTCATTTTAATACCCTTCGCCAGATAAATAAACGTCGATTTGAATTGTAGTTTTTTCTTTAATAAGACTTTATTTTACCACAATTCGATATTAAAATAAAGACAAAAACTAAATTATATAACAAAAAAAGGGAGCTTTGCATTTTGAGCCGGCGGTACAGGCAGGGCGCCAGACAAATTTTTTCGGGGACTCGTTCAAAAATCCCTCCGGGATTTTTCGTCGCTCGTGTCCGGCGGCCGCACGCCGTTGCCGTCCGTGGCGCGTGCGGCATTAGGACGTCCGTGCCCCGATCTTCTCGCCCATCCATGGGTTTCAGATCAGCATCTTGCCCGACAGACATGGATGTCTTAGTGCCGCCGATGCCATGGATGGCAAGGAGGCGGCCCTCAAAAATTTTGTCTGGCCCCTGCTACTCGCTTATAAACAACTTAAAAATAGGTTGATGAGCCTTAGTGCTAATAATAAAACTAGGTGCTGACTTACCAGCAGGCCATTATTGCTGCGCAGACGCGCGCGTGCGCGCGTCTGCAAAAAAAACAAAAACCCAAAAAACAGAAATATAAAAAATAAAAAATAAAAAGCGGAGCGAAAAAGAAGTTTGAGGCAATTGTTGAAAAAAGCATAATCAAATTAAAGCATAGGCAGAAAAGCCGGCACTTCACAAGCATAAAGCGTCAGGCTAATCAGGGGTTGGAAGGGATTTTAAGGGAAGGCAGGGGCCTTTGGCACCTGGCCTTCCCTTATCAAAAAGCGAAAATTTTAAAGCAATTAATCAAAAAAATTCCACCGGTGAAATGAAAATAAGCGGCGGCATTATAAAGCATAGCGGCAATAGCCAAGCTCGGATTCACAACAAGATTCATGATACGTGTCAAATTATTGTGATAATGTCCCATTCGTAATACGTTGACTATTTCGGGTTTTTATTATAAAATTAAAGAAAGGTTCGTTAATTTTATAATATGAGGTGCGGCATGCAGAAAACTTATTATATCCTTTCGTTTTCAATCGCGATCGTCTTGCTGTTTATATCTCCGGGCATTTCGACGGCTCAAAAAGAAGAAAAAGCGCTCGAGAAGGTTTTAAGTTCTAAAAATTTGAAACAGATTTATGAAATACGCGCTCTGAAGATAAGGTCCATCAGCGAAAAAAACTTTTCATCCGACGGCGGTGGCGGCATATCGGCGATCCACGACAATGAGAATATATCGGTGTACGACGCTTCCGGAAATTTGATAGAAAACGAAATTATAAGTTACGACCGCGCACTCAAGAAACACATACCGGTTCAAAAGTGGCGTGCCGCGCTTAATCCGGCAGGCCTTTCCGAAACGGAATCGCTTTATTACTACGATGAAAAGCAGGGCGGCTATGTAGAATCAAAAAAGTGGACTTACGAATATGATCCCCGGGGCAATCTTTTAGTTCAAACACTTATCGACTCGCCTTCGGGTGAAATCATCGAAAAAACGGTCAATAAGTTCGACGAGAAAAACAATAAAACCGAAAGTCTTTATTATAAGGGTACAAAGCTTTACAGCACGACGGTTTACAAATACGACGAAAATAAAAACGAGCTTGAAAGCGTTAAAAGCGGAGCGGACGGAAAAATAATCGAAAAAATATCGAATTCATATGATCAGGCCGGGTTAAAAGCGGATACGTCATTTTACAGAGGCCCGGACTGCGTCATAGAAAGAAAAATAACTTATAACCGTTTCGCCTGCGAGCTCGACATAGAAAAATACAGCGGCGGGGTTCTTACAAGCACCATACGCAACGCCTATGACGATTCAGGCAACAAAACCGAAGAAACCGAAATAACGGCGGGCGGCAAGCGGCTTTATCTCGAGACCTATTCTTACGATCAGCTCAACAATTTAACCGGCAAAACGCGTTACGATTCGGGCAATCAGATCGAATACAGGGAAGCGTATAAATACGACGAGTTGAACAGAAAAATAAACGAGTATTATTACGGCTCCGGCGGCTCGGAACTGGTAAAAAGCGTAGCGAACAAATTCAACGATCTAAGAAAGATCGAAGAGGCGAGCGTATCGGACGGCAGGCAAAAGCCGGTGTTAAAAACGTCTTTCACTTACGAATACAATCAATAAACGTTTATATAATAATTTTTAAGATAATTGAGCTTTTTATCGCCCGGCGCGCATTTGAAATCGGTGGGCATCGGCGGGCCCGCGGCGATTTTGAAGCCGCCGGCCGGTCCGGCCTCCTGTACGGCTTCGTTAAGCATACCGGCGAAATCGCGGCGGTCGAATTCGGCCATATTGCATAGAGCGAGTATGACGGCGCCTTTAGAAGCTATTTTCAGCGCGGCGTCAATTAGGCGGCGGTAGTCTTTTCTGGCGCTGAAAGCCTTTCCGGCAAGCCGGGCGGCGAAAGGCGGCGGGTCAAGGATAACAAGATCGAATTTTTTATTTTTTTTAGCGCAGAAATTCATATAGTCCAGAGCGTCGAAATCCAATACTTTTTGGGCGAATTCTCCGAATCCGTTAAGCTCGAGATTTTTTCTGGCCCAGCGGTTATATGCCGGGCTTATGTCCACGCTTACGACTTCGCCGGCGCCGCCCGCGGCGGCCACCACGGATAAAACGCCTGTATAAGAGAACAGGTTGAGCGTTTTTCTACCCGCGGCGGTTTTAAAAAGTATATCGCGATTGGCGCGGTTATCTATAAAAAATCCCGTATTCTGTCCGTGAGCGTAGCTGCATAAAAATCGGGCCGAGCGTTCACGGACGGTAAAGAACTCTTCCATTTTTGCGCCGTAAATATGGTTATAATTTTGGGGTGCGCCGGGCGATTTGAACCGGTACAATTCGTAAACTGAAGCGATACCGAGTTTAGATACGAGCGCGTCTATTATTTTTTCTTTTTTAGACAGAGCCGATTCGAGATACCACGAGACGGCGGCGGAATCGTTATAAATATCTATCACGAGTCCTTTCAAGCCGTCATATTCCGAATTGAAAAGCCTGTAAGCACCAATCGGCATCAGCGGCAGGCGTTTTTCATGCGCCGCCGATATGAGCGCGTGGATATCCGGCGCGGTTTTAGTCAAAGCACGCGGCGGAGTTTTTAAAATATGATCGCTGTTATTGTTAAAACGGCGTTTCAAGGCAATCCTTTCGGGCTTCGGACAATAAAAATCCTTAGACTATTTAGATATGAAAACGGCGACGCTGCGTCCGTTTATGGTAACGGCAGGGGTTTTTACTTCTTCAGCGGCCTTTTCGTCGATAAAATCGAAAGGCGGCTGCTGGAAGGTATCGATGATCCGGTACCACCCGCGTCCGCCGATAAGCGGCATTTGAAATTCGAGGGGTTCCCAGTACATATTCATTATTACGTGGATATCGCATCCGTCGTCTGGCGCGCCCAGAGTGAACGCCAGGGCCCGCGAGGCCAGGTCGTCGAATCCGGGTTTGCCGATTTCGCATGCGTGCCAGCATACGTCGCGAAGCCCGCGCGAATTGGTGAAGCCTTTAAAATATTCTCTGCGGCGGAGTATGGGATGTTTTTTCCTGAAAGCGGTCAGGCTGGAAAAAAAATTAAGCAAATCTGAGTTTTTATTTACCAGCGTCCAGTCGAACCAGCTTGTTTCGTTATTCTGGCAGTAGGCGTTATTGTTTCCGTTCTGGGTGCGCCGCACTTCGTCGCCGCT
>JAKPTH010000586.1 GCA_029571125.1 bacterium | reverse complement strand
GCTTTATCGCGTTGTCGACGTCGTATTTTTTGAGAAAATCTATTATATTCGCCGCCACGCGGTTGTCTTTTCCGCCGTTTAAAAGCCCTATAATATGGGCGAACGCCCTTTCGTCGTCGAGCATTGCGATGGCTTCGATAGCGTTGGCGACGATCCTGAAGTTGGCGTGCTTTAAATATTTTAGAAGGATGGGCGTGCAGTTTTTGTCGGCGGTATAGCCGAAGGCTTTTATAAGAGTGGCTATAACCGTTTCTTCAGTCTCGATGTGCAGCCTGCGCATCAAAAATTCCATAAACCCGTCGATTTTATATTTTATAGCGCCTTTGATCGCAAGAATCCTCTCTTCGGGCTTTTCGGAATCGCCCAGAGCGTTGATTTTTTCTTTGATCGCCTGCTTTCTGGATTGCTGCTCCTCGAGCTGGGAATCTATTTCTTCTTCGTGTTTCTTTTCCGCGCTTAAAGATTCAAAATAGGCGCAGGCCTTTCGAGCGTAATAACGCACGTTGAGGCTTTCGTCGGAAGCGGCCATTTTTTTGATCGTTTCGCCGTATTCGTCGAGCCTGTTTTTAACTATATAATATATTACTTTTATCCTGTCGTTTTCAAACGGCGAAGAAAGTAAATAATCCAGATTTTTTTCACTCATCGTTGACCCGCGCTAACTGATATTTTTATTCGATTAATTATTTTATTACCGTGTTTTTTTAAAGCCGCGGCTTCTTATTTTTAAGAATATATTTTAATTGTATTAAGCTTTTATGTCAAGACATTTAATAATTAAATTATCTTACCGCGCATTACGGCGCGGTCTTAAATCTCGCTCAGACGCCATTTACAAAATTCGCCTATGGATTTCGAAGAAGATTCGAAAATGAATTCGAAACGCCCTATGTAAGCCGAATTTTTCTTGATTTTAGAAGGCAGAAGGTAAACGCCGCCGGCCTTTTTATAAGCAGTAAGCTGGTTCACGTCCGGGCCGTGTCCCATATCGATTATTATATCGGCCCCTGCTTTTTTAGCGGCCAGTTCTTCGCTTAAAGGCCCGGTATTAGAAGAAAGGAGTATCTTCAAAACTTTTTTCCCCGAATTATCGCCGCCAAAAACGCCCGCTATTAAAGCGAACGGATCTTTTACGCTATAGCTGGAGCTCAGGTTGGACGGCATTTTCGAAATCAGCGCGCTATCGGCAAGAGCGAGAGTCTTAACCGATAAGCCGTTAAAATCCTGCTCGATATAAGGCTTGAATATGCCGGGAATTTCCTTCGATGAGTTGTTTATAAGATTCGATGAAACGACCGGCAGTTTGAACTTTTCGTCCCGAGCGGAAAGCAGGTTAAAGCAGAAAAGCGCGTCGCGCGCGGCAAAAGAAGCCGCTGTATAGCCCAGTTCGTTAAGCGTTTCGTAAACGTCCTCGGTATTATCGGAAGGGCTTATTTTACCGCAATAGTTGCCCAGATCGAAAACGAGAAATACGCTGGATTCTTTGAGAGCGTTTTCCCTTTCTTTAGAAATGATTTCCTTGAGCTTCGACTTTTTGCCGGCGCCGGCGGGACCGGGAACGCTTAAGATTTCGGCAAGGTTCGAAGTGTATAAAAGTACGATCTTTGAATCGCTTTCATTCGCCTTGAAAACGTTGGCGATAACTCCTATGGGATTGACTGCGCTTTTAGGGGCCTGAGAGTTGAATTCTTTATAGACGAAGAGAGCCGCGCCGGCCAGAACGCAAACCGCCGTAACGTGCACGAACGCCCTGAACAAAAGCGCCAGCTTGTTTACAAGATAAACGCTCGCGGCAGGAGCGGAAACGGACATCTTGACCTTTCCGCGCTGTTTTCCGGCGCCGCCTCCCATAGTGGATTTATCGAATATATAAGCGGCCGTTTTGCGGCTTTTCTGAGGTCCGCTTTTAACTTCGCCGAGTATATTTTTGGCCGTCATATTTTTAGAGTCGCCTGCCAGAAATTCAAGCGCCGATATGGCCCGTACTTTGATTTCCTCGTTGCGGTCTCTGGCGAGCGTCCTGAGCAGCTCGACGGAATCGCCCTTTATCTGCATGATCGCGTAAATCGCCGATACCGCCATGAGCCTGTTATGCTCGTCTTCGGCCATCGTCTTTAAAAGCGCCACGTGGTCTATGTCGGGATAGTTCTTAAGGGCTATTATGGCGTTGGCGCGCACTCTGTTGTTATCGTCGGTCAAAAAAGGCTTCAGCATATTGTGCAGGTCTACGCCTTCGGTTTCGCCAAGCACCTCTATGGCGTTGGCGCGTATTCTGTCGTCGGGATGCGAAAGGAACTTTTTTAAAAGAGCCAGATTTTTTGCGCCTTTCACCGAACGGCAGGCCGAGATCGCGTATCCTAAGACACGCGCGTCCGTTTCGTTTTTTAACAATTCCGATATGCGGGTTTCGGCTGAAGGGCTGGATTGGCTTATAAGCTCTCGCAGCTCGTCTATTTTAGATTCGCTTTCGCCGCGTTTTTGCTCCTGCTTTTTAATCTCTTCGGGCGGCTGGCCGGTTTCGAAGGCCGAAATAAGATTTCCTATGAAAACCGTAAAATTAAAATCTTCGGTGCCGCCCGTTTCGATTTCGCGAAGAGCTTCTTCGGCCCTGGCCGCGATAGCTTTGTTGCGATGCGACCTCAGCTTTTTAATATATTCGGCGGATTTTTTGCATCTGAACGCATAAATCGCCATGAGGGACGCCTCGACCATGCTTTCGGACGGATAGCCGAGCATTTCCACCAGAAACAGGTGTATTTTTTCGGGCGTGTAATTAGTGAGATAGCCGGTAATGGCAGCCGTTATGGTTTCGTTTTCATTTTCGTTCGAATAAAGCACCGAAATTATATACGGAAACGCCCGGACGTCTCCAAGAAGCGCAAGGGCCTCTATAGCGCTTAAAACGATTTCCGTGTTGGGATGCTTTAAATATTTGATGAGTATCGGAGTGTAGCTTTTGTCTTCTGAATGGCCCACGGCCTTTATGAAAGCGCCCAGGACGGACTCTTCCGTTTCGGATTCGATTTTTTTAAGTATTATGTCTAAAAAAATATTGACCCTGGTTTTTACCGCCGCTTTGGCCGCCAGCATACGGTCTTCGGGCGCTTCGGAGTTCAGCAGCTCGACTATCCTTTCATAAACGGCCGCCTGAGCGCTTTTCTTCTTTTCGAGCTCGCTTTCGAGTTCTTTTTCGCGGGCCTGTTCGTTAAGTATCTCGCTGAAAAGCTCGCAAGCCTTCTGTGCATAGTAACGGACATTGACGCTGGGATCGTTTCCCGACGTTTTTTTCATCAGGTCGAAAAGGTCGACGCGTTTGTTTTTTACCGCATAATAAATAACCTTTATACGGTCGGTTTCAAAAGGTGAAGCCAATAATTTTTCTATGCTCTGCCTGTCCATTGCACGCGCCTTATTTTATTTATAATTTTTAAGCGGCCCGGCCGCGGCAGGCGCGGCCGAAAAAAAACGAACCGCCGCCCGCTTTATCTTTATGTATTTTAATAATATTGCAGTCTAATTGTCAAGATAAATAAAATAAATTGTATTTTAAAAAGAATAATGATAAAATTTTAACATGTTAAAGTTAATCTTTTACGGCATGATATACGGCTTTATGATTTCGATCCCAATCGGCCCCGCCAATATCGAATTGATAAAGCGCGGAATGCATTCGGGCTTCAAAGACGCTTTCGAGGTGGGCTTAGGCGCGGCGATTT